>CAZUOK010000009.1:0-13523 GCA_964622145.1 Candidatus Woesearchaeota archaeon
GTCAATACTCCAGGAATACCGCTCCCAATTCTCCTTATGGCCTTGTAATACAATATACTACCAAGAACCATTGAGATTAGGGAAGATAGGAATGCAACGGATAAGGAAATGCTATTAATAACATTTCCTTCCCAGAAGTACACCGCGAAGGGTGAGAAGAAGATGGTGGAAACGAGGAAATAGAAGATAAGGGTCTCCTCTTCATTGAAGTGGAATATCTGGATCTTTACAAGGGAGGAATACAATCCTCTGAGCAGGGTTAGGACAATCAAAACAAAGATGTATTGAATTTCCAACACCACCCTTCCGGGATACATGACGAGAAGGGATCCAAGGATTATGAGGAAGGTTCCGAGAAGTATTTCAAGATTTGTGAGCCTTTTCCTCTCCTCCACAAAGAAGATTGCAGAAAACAAAAACGTTTCCAAAGATATTAGAGGTCTTATAAGAAAGGAGGCAACCACAGGACCTACGTTTAGTACGGATATTACAAAGAGTATCTGGGCGACGGAATCGAGGAGTGGTATATAAAATGTCCAAATCATCTTCCTTCCTGGAATCTTTCTAAACAAAATCAGTGATAGAAGAAGAGCGAAGAAAGATCGAATGAAGTTCATGAAGAACACGTTAAAGAATCTTCCTAGAAAGTCTATAAACAAGTAGGCTAAAGACCAAAAGTAAACAGCAAGGATAGCGTAGATAATCCCACTCACATTCAGCAGGACCCCAACAATTTTTATAAAGCCTTCCTGGGAACCAAAGGGTGTTATGATAAAGATGAGGGGGATAAAGAAGAGGTATGGACTGACACAGGCGCTTAGAAATGTGAATCTTGAGATTAGGGAAGGGGAGTTTGTGGCAATAATGGGGCCTTCGGGATCTGGGAAATCAACATTACTACGAATAATAGGGCTGCTGGAAAGACCTGATGGTGGAAAGTATTATCTTATGGGAAGAGATACTGAAAAATTTTCAGAGAAGGAGAGAGATTTGCTGAGAAGAAACTTCTTTGGCTTTGTTTTTCAACAATTTCTCCTAATACCATACTTAACAGCCCTCGAGAATGTCTACATTCCCTTAATGATCTCTGGGATTGGCTTGAGAGAAGGATTTAGAAGAGCGGAGGAAATGCTCAAAAAACTGGGCCTTGAAAAGAGGTTAAGACACTTCCCAAATCAATTATCTGGAGGGGAGCAACAGAGGGTAGCAATTGCAAGAGCCCTTATAAACAATCCAAAGATCATTTTGGCGGATGAGCCAACGGGAAACCTGGACTCAAAGACCGCAAGAGATGTTATGGAAATCTTTAAAAAATTGAACTCTGAAGGAAAGACGATAGTGCTTGTGACACACGATAAGGAGGTTGCATCCTACGCGGAGAGAATTGTTTACATGAGGGATGGTGAGATATGGGAAGAGGAATAATACTTTTGTTTTTCCTCCCCCTTGTTCTCTCCTACATTGTAAACTATCAAAGTGAACTCTTTTTGGAGAGGGGAAAAGAAATCCCCTTCAAGGTGACAATAACTTCAAACGACCCCTCAGACTCTGGTTACTACGAGATCTCCCTGGAAAAACCCCCTTGCATCCAGGTGGACGAGAGCAAAGTGGACCTTGGCTATATAGGTCAAGGGGAAGAAAGGGAGGTGTACTTCCTCCTTAAGAGCACCTGTGAAGACATCGAAAAGGTAAAGCTCACTGTTGATGGACCGAAGGACAAGAACTTTGAGATACTCGTCGTCACTTACAGGGATCCTAGAGTGAAGATAGATAAAGAAAAAATATTATATGGGGTGGAGAATGAGATTGAGATATCTATTGAAGACTTTGATGGTGAAAAGGTTTGTATATCTGGAGATTTTGTTGGGGAGAAAAAGATATGCTCAAAGGATGGAATTTTTAGGGTAAAGGTATTTGGAGATGCTACAGGAAAGAAGACCCTTAAGTTAAATCTTGAGATATACAAGAACTCTTTCGTTTACAACATTAGTAAAGAGGTAACGGTTGTTGTAGAAGATCCGGAGCCGAAGGTTGTTGTGGATCCGTACTTAAAGAAAGAGGGGGTGTTAAAGTTAGGGATTTGTGAAAACTGTATGATCTGTTTGTATTCTGATGACCTAATCCTAAATCAGACCTGTTCAAGAGGATACTTTGAATATAAGTATGTTGGAGAGGAAGGGGAGGTCAAAGTAGGCTATGTTCTTCTGAAGAAGGAGTTTGGGAGGTGGGTGCCGGTAAGGAACGGTTCCCTAAAGTTTTTAATCGAGGGGGAGGGGAAGCTTAACCTTCTATTTGCGGAGGAGGGAGGGAGGTTAAAGGTTTACATCGCGAATCCATCGGATAAGGAAGTAAGAGATGTATTCGTAAAAGCTGGTAGGTACGAGAAGTACTTCCCATCCATCCCTCCCCACGACTACGAATCTTTTGAAATAGAAAGGGGATGTTACAACGTGACGGTCACATTTGATGGAGGGAAAATTGAAAGATACTTCTGCCAAAAAAGAGGTTTTCTGGGCTATTATTTGATTCCGATCCTCCTATTGCCCTTCTTCCTTCTGATAAGGAAGGTGATATAATTGATATGGTTTGTCTGGAAAAACGTTGTGAATAGGAAGACAAGGAGCTTTCTATCCTCTTTAGGAATAGCCATTGGAATATTCTCTATATTCTCTCTTCTCTCTCTTGGAAGGGGGATGGTGAGGGGTGTTGAAAGAACTTTGGATGAATTTGGTGCGGATAAGATAATAATAGTTCCATCCGGTCTGTTTGGTGAGGAAGATATAAAGTTCCTTGAAAAACAGCAAGGAGTCTTGGAAGTCTTTCCAATGAAGGTAACGGAGGCTGTGGTGGGAGGAAAAAGGATATACATCTATGGAATAAATATGGAGAGGGCGAAGAAGTTCTTTGAGGGGACAGGATATAATATAAGGGAAGGTAGGGAATTCAGAAGAGAAAAAGAAGCTGTTGTTGGGGGGAAGATACCTGAAATTCTTGATGTTGAGGTTGGGGAGAAAATTGAGATTGGAGGGAAGAAGTTTAGGATTGTTGGAGTCCTTGAGACGATGGGATCAAATTTGGACGACTTTGCGATCATGATCCCAAAAGATTCGTTTGATGAGATCTTTGGGATACCAGGATACAAGATAATTCTCGTGAAAGTTTCAGGAGATCCTGATGAGATCTCCAAAAAGATCTCTGACAGACTTGAAAGGGAGAGGGGTGGGAAGGATTTTGAAGTTTTAACACAAGAAAGCATATTAAAGAGGGTGAAGGAAGTCTTGTCAATAGTCTCTTCTTTCTTCCTTGTCACAGCATCTGTTTCTCTAATAGTTGGTGGAATAGGGATAATGAATTCCATATACACAAGTGTGCATGAAAGGATAAGAATAATTGGACTTTTGAGGTCTGTGGGAGCAACAAAAGGGCAAATAGTTGGAATATTTCTGCTGGAGGCTGTAGTGATATCTCTGATAGGATGTGCCATGGGAATCTTCTTTGGGAATATCTTTGTAATAGTCTCTGAAAGCTACATAAAAAAGTTCTTCTTTAAGATGTACGAGGCGTACATAGGGTTGGACTTATACCTAATTTCGGTTCTGATATCTCTTGTTACGGGGTGCGTTTCCGGCTTCTTCCCCGCTCTCTCAGCATCAAAAATAGAACCTGCGGAGGCACTGAGGTATGAATGAGATTGTGAACCTTTGTAAGAATCCAAGGGGAAATTATTTTTACGAAGTATCCCTGAATTTCTACGAAGAAGGTAAACAGAAAAAAGATGGGGAATTGGAATACAAGGAGATTGAGCTCTATGAAATAAGGTGTGGATGCGGTTTGGTTGGATATTCCAATGAAGAAGAGAGATTTTACTGCAAGGTTTGTGGAGAGTTTTCAAGGTCGGAAAAGAAGAAAGTAAAGATGATCTACGTCGATGGGATAAATGGAAATGAGATCCATCCCGTCTATCTAAAATATCACTTTCCTTCTTATTATCCTTACTACGGCCTGGATTCCAGGTTCGAGGATCAAATAGTATTTCTGGATGATCCCCTTATGCTTGGAGAAGTTGTCAAGAGATCGAAGAGCTGTAGAATATACCTTTTTGGAAGGTGTCTGAATGCAAAGAAGGTTGACAGGAGGGTAAAACTCCTCTTTATTTCATTTACGTCAGAATTTGAGGACTTTGAGCTTGATGGCCTTATGGTAAAGAGGGCTGAAAGAAAGCTTTCTGAAATAGAATCTCTTAAAGAAAAGGAGAGGGATGGAGAGCCTTTGGGAATCCTCGAATCAATTGTTAAGAGATTCTTGGAGAGGGGAATCTCTCTCCTAAAAAACTTCAAATTCTGGGAGTCCTCAAGGATATTCTTCTATGAATTGCCATCGTTATTCTCAGACTTCAAAGAAGTATCTTACTCTATTGAGGAATATAAAAGGTGCCTGCTGTCTTATTACAGCATCCTTGATAAACTGATTGGAGGATTTTCTGGGAGGGAGTTCCATCTAAAGGAATCGGAGGAATCTTTGGAGGCGTTTTCAAAGATAGAGAAGACGATCAACGACATCCTTTTCCTGAAAAGAAGGCTTCCGAATAAGAGGGTATGCTACATATCTCCAAGCGTTTACTTTGAACACTTTGTCGGGATGAAAGAGTACATAGAAAGGAAGGTTGGGATGGAAGTAAGGATTGTTGAGAAGCTCCCAAAGGAAAAGAAGAGTGGGGATGTTGGTATTTATTTGGAATGAGTCTTACCAAGGAGCGCCAGGTGGGCAAGCAGTGAATCCAGCTGTATCATCGGGTCCGCCCCCTCAACCATCCTAAATTCTACCTCCCCAATTATGTCGATCATCTTTACTTTTAGCTCATCTGGAAGGTTCATCGTTATAATCCTCCTTTGTATCTGTTTTATTATGTCTTCCCCAGCAAGTCCATACTTCAACATAACATCCGAAAGAAGGTCTCTAGCTTTCAAGAATTCTCCCTTTAATGCGAGATTTAGTATTTCCTCAACCTCCTCAGGCTTTGCTACCGAAGTCACTTGGTACACAAGATCTTTCTCAATCTTCTTCGAGACCGCTGCACAAGCCTGCAGTGTGTTTATGGCCCTCCTCATATCACCTTCTGATATGTCAAATATCGCCTCAAGGGCATCTTCATCTATTTCTAATCCCTCACTCTCAGCTATAAATCTCAATCTCTCAAGCACAGCATCCTTTGGTAAAGGCCTGAATCTGAATACAGCTGTTCTTGATTGTATGGGATCAATGATCTTTGAAGAGTAGTTACATATTAATATGAATCTACAAGTGCTTGAGAAGTTTTCCATAATCCTCCTAAGTGCTTGCTGTGCTTCTGATGTCAGAGCATCTGCCTCATCTAGGATAACAAGCTTGAAAGGTGCCCCACCAATTGGCTTTGTCCTCGCAAAATCCTTAACTTTGTGTCTTATAACATCTATACCCCTCTCATCAGAAGCGTTCAATTCTAAGGTATTATCCCTCCAATTTTCTCCATAAAGAGCCCTTGCAATCACAAGGGCAAGAGTTGTTTTCCCAACACCAGCAGGACCTGCGAAGAGCATGTGAGGTATGTTTCCTGATTCAACCATTGCTTTAACAGTTCTTACAATGTCCTCTTGACCTATTATTTCATCAAAGACCTTTGGTCTATACTTTTCTGTCCATACCTCGAACATGAGGTTTCACCCCCCTGCCGAAGAGATTGTTCGATTGAAGGTTTATAAAGGTTAGCTTTTAAAAGAAGGTTGAGCGGCAATTACTGTTACAGGGTGAATGGTAATGGAGGAGATGAAGGTTCAGAATGTGGTGGCAAGAGTTGACCTTTATGTAAGGGTTCCTTTGGAGAAGGCGGCAATAGAGCTTCCAAACACAATTTATAATCCTGAGGAATTTCCAGGTCTCATAATAAGGCTAAATCCTGAGGAAGAAAAACCAAGCAAGACAGCACTTGTTTTTAGTTCAGGGAGGGTTGTCATAACAGGGGCAAAAGATGAAAAGGATGTTGAGAAGGCAATAGAAAGATTAGTGAAGCTTTTGGAGAAGATTGGGGTAAAGGTGACAAAGAAGCCAACCTACGAGATACAGAACATAGTGGTGTCGGGGAATCTGAACATGAGATTGAATCTAAACAATCTAATATTCAAGCTGGAGAACGCAGAGTACGAACCAGAACAGTTTCCAGGTCTAATATACAAAATATATCCAGATAAGAGCATAACTTTCTTGTTGTTTGGGAGCGGAAGGTTTGTTTGTACGGGAGGGAGAAGAATAGAAGAAATAAAGAAGGCAATAAAAGACCTTAAAAAGAAGCTTGAGGAGATAGAGAAAGGATGACAGAAGTGCCCGAATTTCCAAAAGAGGAAATAAAGGAGATACTCGAGAAATTCTTCTATGATGAGATAGTTGAGGCTATAGTAAAGGAAAAGAGAAGAGTTGTTCTTGATTTCTCTGAGATAGAAAGAATAAACATTGCGATAGCTGCTGGAATTCTTAATTATCCTGAGCAGGTAATCCCCTTATTTGAAAGTGCAATTGCTGAGATAAAACCTCCAACCCCCAAAGAGTTTGAGGAGGGGAAGCAAATAAGACTGAGAGTTAGGTTCAAGAATCTTCCAGAGAGCTGTAAGGTTGAGATAAAGGACCTTAGGAGTGAGCACCTAGGGAAGATGGTCGTTGTTGAGGGTGTTGTGAAGATTGCAACAGATGTTAGACCAATCGCAAGGGCGGTAAAGTACAAGTGTCAGAACTGTAGATGGGAGAGTGATTGGGTCCCTCTTGAGCTCTTCCAGCCTCCTCCAAAGATGGTTTGTCCAAATTGTAAAAAATCAAAGGATGTTGTTGTTTATAGAAGATCTTTGGTTGATGCGCAAAGGGTTGTGCTTGAAGAGTTCCCTGAAATAGCTGAGGGGCAGCCAAAAAAGTTAAATGTAATCCTCCTGGATGATCTCGTCGATCCAGAGCTTCAGAGGTATACCATTCCCGGAAAGAGGGTAAGAGTCTCTGGAATCTTGAAGGATATCCAGGTAAAGAAGAAGGGAATGTATGACTTTATTCTAATAGCAAACAATATAGAACCACTCTCTGAAGAAATAGAGGAAATAGTCCTAACAGAGGAGGATGTGAAAAAGATAAAGGAGTTGGCGAAGGATCCGAAGATCCTTGATAAGATTGTCGAGAGTATAGCACCTTCCATTGCTGGGTATGAAGAGATAAAGAAGGCAATAGCTTTGCAGTTGTTTGGTGGTGTTAGGAAGGAAAGGCCCGATGGAACGAGGGTTAGGGGGGATATTCACATACTCTTGGTTGGAGATCCGGGAGTTGGGAAAAGTTTAACTCATTCCCAAAAGATAATTTACAAAGAGGGGGATGCATGGAAAATTGAAAGCATAGGAGAATTCTTTGATAGAATGGCAAAGAAATATGGGATAAAGAAAGAAAGAGGAATGGAATTTGTCGAGATAAGGGAAGAGATTTTTGTACCATCAATAAACCCCAATACCTTGAAATTTGAGTTGAAGAAGGTTAAGAGAGTAATAAGACACGCCTCCCCAAGGACAGTCCTTCTGATAAGGACAAAGTGTGGAAGGGAGGTTGTTGTAACAGAGGATCACAGCCTGTTAACCTTTGATGGTAGCAAAGTTGTCCCAATTGAAGGCTCAAAGGTAAAGAAGAAGCTGATATTACCCTTGATTAGAATGATACCAAGGAACAAGACCCTAAAGGAGGTCAAGGGAAAGGGGAAGAGGATACCTTTGACGAGAGATTTGGGATACCTTTTGGGATTCTTCCTAGGGGACGGAAGTGTTGTTCACAGTGGAAGCAATGTCTATATTGAGATAAAGATGAAGAGCAGAAGAGTATTCCAGAAGATAAGAAGAACTCTAAAAGATTTGGGCATAAACTTCGGTGAATCAAAAGACAAGGTTTTGTATAGGTTGCTGATATATGAGAGGTGGTTTGTGAACTGGATTGTAGAGGAGTTCTATAAGGAATTTAGGAGGACTGGGAGGAAGGGAGAGAAGACAAGGATGAAGAGATTACCAGAGTGGGTCCTAAACTCAAACGAGGAATTTCTCTTAGGACTAATTGAGGGTATTGTTGACAGTAATGGATCAGTAGAAAGGGGATTTATCCACGTATACTTCACAAACAGAGAATTGTTTGAGATGTTCCAGTACATTCTTTTGTCCTTGGGCTTCATCTTTACATCTTCTTCCTCCAGGAAGAGATACAGAGGAAAATTTGTGGATTGTTACAGGATAAGAGTAGTCAAGGGCAGGTACAAGCTGAAAATCCTCAAGGGATTTTACAGGTACAGCAGAGTGGACAATGTGGATAAGGTTGTCCTTCCAAGGGTACTAGTAAAGAGAATAAGAGAGTCGGGGCTAACGAGGAGGATATTACCACTAAGAAAGCTTGGAGGAGAGTTTAGGGGGGAGGTTTACAGAGGATATGTTGGAAGAGAGTATGCGAAAAGGATCCTTAAGTTTGTCAGCTCAGAGGAGCTTAAGAGCATTGTAGAAAACGAATTTATATTCTGGGATTATGTAGTTGAGGTAAAGAAGGTAAACATTAGGGACATTGAGGAGAAATGGGAATACGTTTACGATTTATCTGTTGAGGATAACGAAAACTTTGTTGCTGGTATGATCTTTGTTCACAACAGCCAAATCCTCAAGCACGTATCAAAGCTTGCTCCAAAGGGGATGTACGTATCTGGAAAGGGGGCTACTGGAGTAGGAATAACAGCAGCTGTTTCGAAGGATGAGCTTTTAGGTGGTTGGGCGCTTGAGGTTGGACCGGCCGTTCTCATGTCTGGTGGGATACTTTGTATAGATGAGCTGGATAAGATAAAGAAGGATGATTTAATAGCATTACATGAGATGTTAGAGCAGCAGACAATAACAATATCAAAGGCAAACATTCATGCAACTCTTAGGGCTGAAACTACAGTACTAGCAGCTGCCAATCCAAAATTTGGAAGGTTTGATCCTTATAGGCCAATACCTGAACAAATAGACCTCCCACCAACAATAATAAACAGGTTTGACCTTATATTTCCACTGAAGGATATTCCGGATCTCAGAAAGGATAGCTTTGTTATGGAGCATATAGTCAAAGGTCACATAGCCCCTGAGGAATTAAAACCAAAGATACCTTTGGATCTTCTAAGAAAATACATAGCGTACGCAAGGCAGAACGTGTTTCCAAGGTTGACTGAGGAGGCTGCTGAAGAGATAAAGAAGTTCTATTTGAAATTGAGGTCAAAGGCACAGGCCTTTGGAGAAGGAGTTAGACCAATTCCAATATCTCCAAGGCAGCTTGAGGCCCTGATAAGACTGTCTGAGGCAGTTGCTAGGATAAAGCTGAAGGAAAAGGTTGAGAAGGAGGATGTTGAGGTTGCTATAGAGCTCATGAGGTATTATCTGAGGGAGGTTGGAATGGATCCTGAGACGGGGATGATAGATATAGACAGGGTCATGACGGGGATTCCTGCAAAGAAGAGGGACAAAATAGCAAAGATAATCTCAATAATAGAGAGGCTTTCTGAGGAATTTGGAGGAAGTGCCCCTGTTGATGAGATATTGAAAGAGGCTGAATTGGAAAACATAGATGCCTCTGAGGCTAGAAGGATATTGGATGAACTAAAGAGGAAGGGAGAGATATTTGAGCCTGTTCCGGGCAAGTTTGCACTAACGTAGGTCCAGGAATACTTTTACCTTCCTCAAGACAATATCCTCTGCTGGGCGGATATATCTTTTTACAATTTCTTCCGAGGAAAAGAGTTCCCTTAAACTCTTCTTCCTAAGGACATCATTAAACATTAGGAAAGATTGCTTTCTATTATTTCATTCCTTACCTCTTCCCCCATTTTGTCAATGATGAGCTTTGTCAGAAGCTCGACATAAGCAACCAGTGTTATGGGGTTCTCAATACCCTTTACACTGTTATAAACAAAGTAGTGTACCATCTCCTCAAGGAGGGCATTTCTGTTGAAATTTTTGGGAACAGTTATCTTATTTGGAGGGATAAAGCAGTGATATCTTCCTAACTCTACTTTGGGAGGTGGGAGGCTTGAGAGTACACCGTTTCTCTCAAAGAACTTTTTAACTTGATTGTAGATATCAATCACGACTTAGTAAGAGAGGTAACAGTTTTTAAGTGTAATCCTTTTTAAACAAGATCAACACAGAGAGATCAATGCTGAACTTCATAGAGATCAGAAGGATTTCAGAAAAGCTCAGGGAAATTGAAGGGGGAAGAATAGGGAAGATATACTATTTTGATGATCATATAGAGTTTATTATACACAAAGAGGGTAAAAAAGTCTTAAAATTCTATCCTAAGAAAGCCATCTATCTATCAAACAAAAGAAGGATTCAGGAGAAGCCTCACAGATACAATAAGATCCTTAGAGATTCCTTGGAGAGGAGGAAAATACTTAAGGTATACCAAATAGACAATGAAAGAGCAATTAGGTTTGATCTTTCGAATGGAAACTTCATAATATTTGAAGTAATGCCTCCAGGGAGGCTAATAACAAGAGATTTTTGCATTGATAGAGGGAAAGTAATTGATGGATTCGAGGTGGATTACGGGGAACAGCTTGGGGCAATTTCGAGCTTTCAAGAATTCAAGAATGTAATAATGGAATCGGGTAAGAAGGATGTTGTTAGGGCCCTTGCAGTAGATCTAAGGCTTACAGGAAAGATCGCTGAAGAAGTCCTCTACAGGGCTGGAATTGAGAAGAGTAAAAAGCCTGGAGATCTAAAAGATGAGGAATTAAAAGCCCTCTTTGAGGAGTATAGGAAAATTGCCGAGGAAATAATGAAATCTGAAAAGACTTATGTATACGATGACTGCGTTTCCCTTGTAAAGCTCAGTTATAAAGAAGGTAAAGAATTTGAATTCTGGGAAGGATTTGATGAGTTCTTCCTTAGAAAACCTTTGGAGGAAGATAGGACAAGGAAAATCATTGAGAAGATAGAGGAATGGAGGAAAGAAGAGTCTCTTTATAGAAGGATTGGAGAACTCCTGAAGGAAAGGGTTTACCTTTTAGAAGAGGCAGTAAGGAGGGGTAAAAGGTCAATTTCCATTGAGGGTGTTGAGGTAAGGATAGATCCTTGGAAGTCTGCCTGGGATATAATTTCGGAATACTTTGATAGGGCCAAAAAGATCAGAAAGAAGATAGAGGGAGCACTCAGGGCTTTGGAAGAAATGAAGAAGGAAAAAAGGATGGAAAAGATAGAGTACATTGAGATAAAATCCGAGAAAAAGGAATGGTATGAGAAGTTTAGGTGGTTTTTTACTTCCGAAGGATTTCTTGTTGTCTCGGGGAAGGATGCCATAACAAATGATATCTTGATAAGGAAGTATATGGAAAGGGGGGATATAATCCTTCACGCAGACATCGTTGGAAGCCCATTTACACTTATAAAAGGAGGTAGGGAGAAGTGCTCTGAAATATCTATAAGACAGGCAGCCCAGTTCACCCTTTGCTATTCGAGGGCATGGAGAGAAAATGTAATAGTTCCTGTTTACTGGGTATACCCAGAACAGATTGGTCTCTCTCCTCCTCCTGGCCAGTACATGAAAAAGGGGAGTTTTATGATATACGGAAAGAAGAACTACGTTGAGGATCTAAGATTGGAAATTGCGGTTGGGGTAAAGGATGGTAAGATAGTTTCTGGACCTAGGGAGTTATTTGAAAAAGACTATTTTGTTCTTATCCCTGGAAGGAAAAAGAAGACTGATGTTGCAAAGGAGATAAAGAAAAGGCTGGAAAAGAAAGGTTACAAGGTTGATCTCGATCTACTTGTCCAGCTAATCCCAGGAGATAGCGAAATACTTTTATATGGTTGAGAATTCTTTGTGTTTATGGAGGATGTTCTCTGGCATATAAGAAGGGGGGAGGAACAAAACCTTCTAGAAGCTCTCTACATAGATCTTCTTATAAGATTTGCAGAGAAGATGTTAAATCAGAAGTACAAGGTTATCTTGGATGTTGGCTGCGGAAACGGAAGATTCCACAGATATCTAAGGGAATTTGGATATGAAGTTTGGGGTATAGATGTAAGCGATGAGCTCTTGGAGGAGGCAAAAAGGAGGAATGAGGGATTCGAGAAGTATTATATAAAAGCGGATATGAGGAACTTTGATTTGGGGAGAAGATTTGATGTTGTTCTTTCCTGGTTTACAAGCTTTGGATACTTCTCGGATGAAGAGAATGTAAAGGTATTGCAAAATTAATTCTGGATATTCCCTCTGAAGACTTTTTGGGGAGGCCTCCATTTGTCAGAACAGAGGAAACGGAGTACGGATTACATATCTCTTACAGTTGGTCCAATGGTGTTCACAGAGTTTTTAGAGACGAGATCTGGAAGGATGGAAAGAAGATTGTGGAGAGGGATATAAAGGTGAGGGTTTATCCGATAAGTCTCCTAAAAAAGATCTTATCTGATCTTGGCTTTGAGGTTATAAAGACATTTGAGAGATATTCCATAAGAGAATTTAGAGAGGGAAATTGTATCCTGTTGGCCAGGAAGCTTTGATTTCTTAGCATGCTGAATTCGATTAAGAAAGTTTTATAAAATAGTTCAGCATGTTAAAGAAAGTGGAATTTGAGTACATAGAGAAGGAGCTTTGGGAGAGTGTAAAGGAAGCTGAAAAGAACGAGAAATACCACACAGCTGCAATTTTGTTGGCAAAATTGTCCTTTCTAAAGATCAACAAATTCCTTTATGAAAATTTTGGAATCATTCCAAAAGATCACAAGGAGAGATTTGAGCTTGTTGAGAAATATCTTGGAGATATAAAAGAAGACTTCCTGAGATTGTTTTTCCCTGTATAGAGAAGCTTACAGAAGTTATATTACAGAGACGAGGTATATGGAGATGAAGATCTATGCGCAGAGAATATTTTCAAGAGTTGGCTGAAGAAATAAGGAAAATTATGCCTAAGGGAGTATTTGATTGCATAATCTTTGGATCCTTTGTGAAGGGAAAAGAAAGACCGAAAGATCTGGACTTATTGATAATCTTGGAAAAGGATAACCCCAAGAATATTTTGCACTTCATCGAAAGGCTGGAAAAAGATGTAGGAAAGAAATTTGGATTCAAGGTAAATTATGATGTTCTCACCTTGGAAGATTTCTTCAACATGGCAAAGTATCTCTATGTGTCTGATGAAATTCTAAGCTCAGGCTTCTCGGTTAGAAGGATGAGATTCTTGGGAGAATTATTTGGTATGGTTGGAGGGTATCTTTTCTTTGTGGATGTGGAGAGGGAAAGAATGACATTGTTGAGGTATTATATCTCCAGGGATAAAGAGCTCAGGAAAGATGCATTGATTTTTTCTTACAAGATGATATTTGTGCCTGGTCCTTTGTATCATAGATTTTTAGGAATACTGAGAGGTCTTGGTCTAAAATATAGAGAGTTTCCAATTCTTTTGTCTAAAAGAGCTTTGAATTTCCTCAAAAAAGAAGGAGGGAATGTGTTCAGCATGCT
>CAZUOK010000010.1:0-6368 GCA_964622145.1 Candidatus Woesearchaeota archaeon
GGCACGATGTGGAAAGATTTGGAATTCTTTTTGTCCCATCGCCAAGACATGCAGATGTTCTCTTAGTAACAGGAGCTATAACAAAAAAATCTGCTGAAATGTTAAAAAGAATTTATGATCAGATGCCTTCCCCAAAAAAAGTGATAGCGGTTGGAAATTGTGCGATATCTGGAGGTCCATTCCAAAAATCTGAGAATGTTATAAAAGGGGTTGAGAAGATAGTGCCAGTGGATTTGAAAGTTATAGGTTGCCCCCCAAGACCAGATGTCATAATAAGGGCAATAAAAGAGGTGTTTGATGATGGAGATAAAAGAAATACTAAGAAAGGCAAAGAATGAGGGGTATTATTTGATTTGCATAACGGTAATAGACTTGGGAGAATACTACGAAGTAATATATCATTTAAGCAAAGGGAAGGAAATAAAAGACTTTAGATTTCTATTTAGGAAGGATGAAGAGATACCTTCTGTAAAAGACATCTTTCCAAATGCTTATATCTACGAGTGGGAGGAATACGAGGCTTTTGGAGCAAAATTTGAGGGAGCTAGAAGACTTTTTGGTGGTGAGGATGGCTAAGATACATTATGGACCATATCATCCAGCGTTTAAAGAACCTCTTGGAATAACTTTAGAAATAGAGGGGGAGGTTGTTGAGAATGCAGAGATATCTTTAGGATACATGCATAGGGGGATAGAAGAAATACTTGAGAAAACGAACTGGATAACCGGAATGGTTATCGCTAGCAAGGTTTGTGGAATATGCTCATCCGTACACTCAAATACATACTCAAGGGCGGTGGAGGAAATCTATGGGATAGATCCCCCCGAGAGAGCCATTTATATAAGGATGCTTGAGTTAGAATTTGAGAGGTTGGCTTCCCACCTCCTTTGGTTCGGAACGTTTATGCATGAAATAGGATTTGAAACACTTTTTATGTGGTTCTGGGATGATAGGGAAAGAATCCTTGAGGTGATGGAGGAGATAAGTGGGAGAAGGGTAGGGTGGATGCTTGGAACGCCGGGAGGGGCTAGGAGAAATGTTACAGATTTGCACTTAAAGAAGATAGAGAAGGTTGTTGAATATCTCAGGAAAAGGTTTGAAAAATATGAGGACATTTTGAAAAGGGATAGCACTATATTGTTAAGAACAAAAAATGTTGGTGTGATAAAGAGAAGGGATGCAAAGGAGTTTGGATGCGTTGGTCCTATTGCAAGGGCTTCTGGTGTTAGGAGGGATGTTAGATACCAGGATCCCTACTACTTTTACGAAGATTCTCCATACGAGATCGTAACGATGGAAGAGGGGGATGTGCATTCAAGGATGATGGTAAGATTTTACGAGATGTTGAACAGTCTTGAGATAATAGAGTGGGTTGTGAAGAACATAAGGGGGAAGGAAATACTTAGAAAGATAAACCCCCTCATGAAACCCCCTGAAGGGGAAGCGGAGGTTAGAACAGAAGCACCGAGAGGAGAACTTTTCTACTTTGTTAGATCTAATGGGGAGTTAAACCCTGAAAGGGTTAGGATAAGGACGCCAACCTTTGCAAACCTTCCAATACTCAAGAAGATGTTTGAGGGGGTTTACCTCGCAGATGTCCCAGCAATTGCCTTTTCTTTTGATCCTTGCATTGCTTGTATGGAGAGATTTGTGGTTGTTAGAGATGGGAAGGAAGAGATAATGACCAGGGAAGAGCTTTTGAATTATTCAAGGAAATGGTTTAAAGAAAAAGAAGAAGAAGTGAGGAGGGAGAGGCTATGATATTAGAATTTTTGAAGAATCTCTTTAAGAAGCCATCAACGATTGAACTTGGTAGACCAAAAAAAGGATTTCTTGGAGTAATAGAAATATCTAAAGAAAAATGCGTTGGATGTGGGCTTTGTTCAAAGATTTGCCCTACTGGAGCTATAAAAATAGTAAATAAGAAGGCTGTTTATGATGTGAAGAAGTGTACATTCTGTGGATTTTGCGTTAGGGTATGTCCATTTGGGGCGATAAGATTTACCGAAAAATATGAGGTGATTGAAAAGTGATACTCTATATCCTTCCAATAACTCTCCCAATAATCCTTTATCTAATTTCAAGACCTGCAAGGAGAAAGGACAATCCTTTTATGTCGGGGTTTGAGTACAAAGCCAGGAGGATAAAATACAGGGATCCTTGGGTACTATTTGCATTTCTTTTTGTTGTATTTGAGGAATTTCTGATAATAATAATGTTCCTAGCACCTCACAGCATTGAGACATTTGTATTTTACTCAACGATAATAGCTGCAATGCTGTTGGTGGTGGTCGGGTGATACTGGCAATCCCCCTAGCATTTCTTGCTGAGTGGTTTGAGAGGAAGGTCACTGCAAGGATACAGAGAAGGATTGGACCGAAATACACAGGACCTTTTGGGATATTACAACCCATCGCCGACTTTCTTAAACTGTTTGGAAAGGAGGAGATAACTATAGGATCAAAGGAGGAAAGCCTAATACCATATCTCGTCCTATTGCCACCTACAATATTATTAACCTGCTTTCTCTTCCTACCATTCCCTTCTCCCATAATATCTTTTAAAGGAGACGTAATATTTTTGTTGTTTCTTTACTCCCTTGCAATCCTTTCCTTCGTGGCAATAGGATACCTTGTACCAAATCCCTACTCAAACATTGGGGCGGGAAGGTTGTTGCAAATCTTCACATCCTTTGAGTTCCTATTCATAATTTCAGTTGTTTCTGCTGTAATAGTGAAGGATTCTTTGACATTGGAGGAGATATCCACGCAGGAAATCCCCTTAGTCATCTTGTTACCCCTATCATTTGCAGGTTACCTACTCTCCTCCGCCGCAAAGCTTGGGTTCACACCATTTGATATTCCGGAGGCTCCAACAGAAATAGCTGGTGGTTGGAAGTGTGAGCTTACCGGTAGAAATCTAGCCATGGTAAGATTTTCTTATGACTTAGAACTACTCTTCCTCTCAAGTCTTGGTTCCTTGGTATTTTTTGGATATCATAGCTTTTCCATCTTCATAATTGAAACCTTTTCAATGATAGTTCTGCTTTCAATAATAAAGAATACAACATCAAGATTGAGGGTTGATCAGGCAATTTACCTACTGTGGGGAGGTGCAATACCCTTATCTTTGCTCCAACTCTTACTGATAGGGGTTTGGATATGGTCTGGTATCTCCTTCCCATAATTGCTTACCTGGCAGTTAGATCAAAGGACATGTTCAAGGCACTAATGTACTTCTCAATATTCAACTTAATGCTCTTTGCAGGTTTGATAATTAGAGGATTGCTTTACCTCTCAATCTTCCAATTTGGTGTATTTGTTGGGACTGTCTTGCTTGTGATATTGATGTCAATAGGTGATTAGGAAATGAGGTGGGTAATAATACTAATTTTGATATTGTTTTTCTTGTACAGGCCATTCCTGGTGGAAGGAATTGAGAAGAGTTTTGAGATAACGGAGGGTCTAATAATGAAGCTGGGATTCCTATTGTTGGCATCAACACTGTCCATTGTTGTGGGTGAGAAGATTGGTTGAGGCACTTTTCCTAACATTCCTGATAGGACTCTATGGGATGCTGAGAAGTGAGAAATACCATGAAGTAATGATATCAGTCCAAATAGCTTCAATATCTCCAATAGTCTCTATTTCTTTATTGAGCAATGGTCTAGAATTTTTATCTCTCCTACTCCTAGGAGTTGAGAGCTGTATCTTTGTGTTCTTTGTTTCTATGCTGTTCCTATCAAAGAGAGGGGGTGTTGGATTTGTTTGAATATGTAGGTCTAATATTCCTGGCACTTTTGATGCTTTTGGGAGGAGGAGACAAGATACCTCTTGCTGTGTTGTTCCTGGTTTCCTCCATAGTGTTCATATATTCATCTTGGTACATCAGGAGAAATAGGAAGAGGTATTGGTTCTTCATGAACCTCTTTGTGATCTCAATGGGGATATTCCTTTCTACTTATAATATTTTGATCATAATGATAACATGGGAAATCTTGAGCCTCTGCAGTTGGGCACTAATTTCTCACAATTACAAGGATTTCAGAATAAGGAAGAAAGCTCTAAAAGTTATCACAATTGTTTCCATATCGGATATCTTTTTCCTAACGTCAATGGGGCTCCTAATTCTGAAGTCAAAGGAAATATTCGGTCATTACGTCTTCGATTTAAGATCATTAAAAGATTTGAGACTTCCAAACTACTTCTATATCTTCCTCTATCTTGGAGTTATGGGAAAGAGCTCCCTCTTACCCTTCTTATGGCTCCCGGATGCAATGGTTGGACCCACAACCGTTAGTGCTCTCCTACACTCATCAACAATGGTAAAAGCAGGATTCTTCCTACTTCTTAAGCTTAAGGACTACATAACCTTGGAGAATACAGAATTCTTGTTTTATCTCTCCTTACCTTCTTTGCTATACTCCTCCATTATGGCTTCCTTGGAAAGAAAGATAAAGAGAATCCTTGCCCACTCAACAATTGTGAATCTTTCAATCCTTTTAATAGGATTTAGTAGGGGTCTTTACGATCTTTCACTTTACCATGCAGTACTTCATGCAATATTTAAATCATCCTTGTTCCTACTTGTTCCATTTCTTTCCTCAAGGGACATATTCAGGGCGAAGGTCCCAAGAACCATTTACTATTTTCTTCCTATCCTCCTCCTCTTCATAGGTTTTCCCCCCTTCCCAACATCTTTCACAGAGGGTTCTATTTTGGAAAATGCCTTTCTTTTATCAGTCATTCATATATACCCAATAAGACTTACCCTAGTAATACTATCCAGAGAGAAATATGAGAAGAAAATTCCAAAATATTTATATATCTTTCCTCTTTTAGCAACTACATCAATTTTCTACTTCAAAATTCCAAAAGCGCTTGAAATAATACCAATAATTCTTTTTATTCCTCTTTATTTCATTTATTGGAAAAAGAAAAGGCCAAGATTCGAGAAAAAGATTGAAAAAATCTTTAGAATAAAGATTGGGGCTGAAGAGGTTAGCCCTATCCTTGACTATTTTGAAGGTCTAAGTAACATAGATCCTAGATTGGCATCCTTGATTGCAATGGTGTTTTTGTTGATTGGGGGTGTGCTGTTATGGTATTATTAGTATTGGCATCTCTTTTAACATTGTTTTTAGGGTTCCTCTCCAAAAAGCTCATGAAAATCTTTGTTATTCTACTGTTTGCTTATCTAATAGTATCTTATAAGATAACAGATGAGATCTCTCTATATTCTTATGTTGCAATCCTCATCTTCTTTTCTTCTATGATTTATGATCTAAGCAAAGAAAAAGAGTACATTTCTCTGATGATATTATTGCTTTCTTCCATCTTAGGCCTTCTGAATTCAAAAGATTTCATAAATTCCTTTATATACTTTGAAATGATGTGCATAATATCTTATTTTCTAGTTTGCATAGAAAAGGACCCTCAATCTATAGAAGCGTCACTGAGATACATTTACTTTGGGATAATTGGCTCCCTTTTGCTTCTTTGGAGCATATACTTTAAGTATTCTGGAAATACAGAACTTTTCAACTTGTTCTTCCTTTTAGGACTTTGTGTTGAAATGGCAATATTCCCCTTTTACTTCTGGCTTCCAAATGCACACTCTGAGGCAATAACTCCTGTCAGTGCGGTCTTATCCGGTGTTGTAATTGAGGCTTCTGCAGTTTTCTTCATGAAATATTACAGAGGAAGCTTTTTTCTCCCATTATTCTCAGTAATTACAATGTTTTTGGCATCTTTATCTTCCTTAAGAGAACAAAATCCAAAGAAGATACTAGCTTACTCAAGTGTTTTGAACATGGGCTTTGTTTTGCTTTTGAAGGGAAATGTTTTCTTCTATTATCTAATTTTCCACTCTGTTTCAAAAGCTTTGGCATTCCTTTCAATAGGACCTATCGTTGAAGGGGTTGGGAAGGATGTTGATAGGATCTATGGGAGTAAATATATATATTCATCAACTTTTCTATCAATATCTCTCCTGTCTCTTGCAGGTTTTCCTCCTTTTCTTGGATTCTTTGCAAAGCTTTTTTCAGTTATAGAAATACTCAAGAAATCTTTTAATCTTGCAGTCATATCTCTGTTTCCAATGGCACTCTTTACATACCCTTACTTTAGAATATTTGAGAGGATTTTGATGGTAAAAGGAAAGAATGTTGAGAGATTTTCAGAGAAAAACCTATCTCAAATGTTTCTGGCGGGGATCATGTTATACTTATCAGTAAAAGGTGTCTTGTTATGCATGAGTGGTTGATAGCTGAAGGGATAGCAAAATCCGTTGAGGGAAGGAAGTTCAAGAAGATTATTGTGCATGTTGGTGGATTGCAGGGAATAGACAAGGATATACTTGAATTTGC
>CAZUOK010000010.1:6378-13453 GCA_964622145.1 Candidatus Woesearchaeota archaeon
GAATTTGCCCTAAGGAGGATGTTAAATAAAGACTTTGAGATAGTGGTTGAGAAGCCTATCCTTAGATGCAGAAATTGTGGAAAAAGGTGGTTTCCAAGGAACACCGGTGAAAAGAGGGAGGAAATACACTTCTTGCCAGAACTTGTGTTTTACTATGAGAAATGTCCTTCTTGTGGTAGCAAGGACTTTGAGATAGAAAGGGGGAGGGGGGTATGGGTGGAGTTATTGACCCAAGATTAAAGATAATTGAGGAGAAGGATCTGAATTATATCGTTGTTACTTCTCCAAAGGGAGGGGTAGGAAAGACTGTAATCTCATGTGCCCTAGCAATTTCTCTGTCAAAATACCTGAAAGTTGGTCTTTTAGATCTTGATATAACATCTCCATCTTGTCACGTTGTGCTTGGGATAAAGGGGTATGAGTTAAAGGAGGATAGGGGGGTATTGCCCCTTGAATTTAGGGGGATTGAATTTTTCTCCCCAATACTACTAGGAGAATATGCCGTTTGTTTGAGGGGGAGATACAAGTCCGAAGCCGTCTTGGAAATACTATCAATGATGAATTGGAGATCAAAATTGATAATAGTAGACACTCCTCCAGGAATGGATGATATCCTTATGGAGATTTACTACAAAGTTCCTAGGAGGAAGTTTTTGATAGTCTCAACAGGAGATCCACTCTCTTTGAATTCCGTCAAAAGAATATTTGGTGTGTTGGAGAGGAAGGATATAATAGGGATTATTGAGAACATGTCGAAGGGAGATTGCAAGTTATCCCCAATTTTTGGTATAAAATGTTTGGGTAGGATTCCCTATTACAAAGACCTTGAAGAATGGTATGGGAGGTTTGAGAACTCTCCTCTGACGAAGGATGTTTTATCCATCGTATCAAACTTTAAAAAAGATTTTCTGGAATGGATGAAGATATGAAGAGAAAGCCAGGGCAAGCAGACGTAACGATATCCACTGCTGGACATGTAGACCATGGTAAAACGACGTTAATTCAGGCAATAACTGGAAAATGGACTGATACTTATTCTGAGGAGATAAAGAGGGGTATAACAATAAAGTTGGGATATGCAACAACAACGATATGGAGGAGAGAGGACCTAGAACCCCCGAGTTGTTATTTCTCAGCAAATGGGGTCCCAGATGACATCCCCGCAGTCCCTCTAAGGAAGGTATCCTTCATAGATGTTCCAGGACATGAGATGCTGATGACAATAATGATATCTGGAGCCTCTGTTGTGGATGGAGCATTGCTTGTTATAGCTGCAAACGAGAAGTGTCCAAGACCTCAGACAAGAGAACACCTAAAAGCTTTGGAAATTTGTGGGATAGAGAACATAGTTATTGTTCAGAACAAGGTGGATGCGGTATCAAAGGAGAGGGCAATGGAGAATTATAGAGAAATAAGAGAATTCATAAAGGGGACGATAGCAGAAGATGCTCCAATAATCCCTGTATCAGCACAGTTCAAGGCAAATATTGATATACTCCTCCAAGCAATAGAAGAATACATACCAACTCCAAAGAGGGATGTCTCCTCAGATCCAATATTTATAATAGCAAGGAGTTTTGATGTAAACCTTCCAGGGAAGGATCCAGAGAAGCTTATTGGGGGAGTGATAGGAGGAGTACTAAAGCAGGGGAAATTGAGGGTTGGGGATGAAATAGAAATAAGGCCTGGTTTTATTGATGAAGAGGGAAATTGGGAGCCGATATATACAAGGATAGAGAGCATTTCAACAGGTGATGATTTTATAGAAGAGGCAATTCCTGGAGGTTCTGTCGGAATAGCCACAACTCTTGATCCATTTTTGACAAAGGGAGATAGGCTTGTTGGGAATGTTGCTGGGAAGCCAGGAAAACTACCAGATGTGTATAAAGACCTTGAGATTGAAGTAAGCCTGATGGAGAGGTTTGTTGGAACGGAGAAGGAATTGAGGATGGAACCATTGAAGGTGAATGAAAAGCTTTTGATAAACGCCTGGACCGCAAAGACAATAGGTACTATCAGGGCAATACATGGGAACAGGGTTGAGGTTGATCTGAAGTATCCCATTTGCATAAAGGAGGGGGAGAGGATTGCAATATCTAGGATTGTTTCGAATAAGTGGAGGTTGGCAGGATATGGCGTTATTATGTAGCAGTAAAGTATTTAATGTCTCATACCAAATTAAAACATTCTTATGAGGAGGGTGGAGTTCCAAATACTGAGACCTGTAAATCCGGATGGTGTGAGTTTTGTAAAGTACTGTTGGGGAGCCCTTGCTGGACAGTTGGGTTCTGAGTATATGAACAAACACAAGAGAAAGCTAAGCAGGCTAATCCAGAAGTTGGGATTCAAACTGGACGAGCATTCTGAAGGAGGCCTTATAGAAGGGGATCTTTACTTAGAAATAGATGATAACAACGAGCCTGTGAAGATGGGTGCAAAGAGGATAGTTGTATACAAGCCTGTCAAGGAAATAAACGAAGTGATAGAAGTTGAACACAGAGAGTAAATTGAGGGAGATAGAGGAGAGGATAAGAAATTGTAGGAGATGTGAGCTTTGGAAGTATAGAAAGAATGCAGTACCTGGAGAAGGAAATCCAAAAGCGAAAGTAATGTTTATTGGGGAAGCTCCGGGGAGAAATGAAGATGAGCAGGGAAGACCTTTTGTGGGAAAGGCTGGAAAGCTCTTAGATGAAATCATAGAGTTCTGGGGATTTAGGAGGGAAGAGGTTTACATAACAAACGTGCTGAAGTGCAGGCCTCCAAATAACAGGGATCCTAGAGAAGAGGAGATAAGGGCTTGTTCAATATATTTAGATGAACAACTGAAGATCATAAATCCAAAAGTAATAGTCTGTGTTGGTAGATTCGCAATGAGGTGGATATTTGAAAAGTTTGGAATACCTCCAAAATCTATAACAGCGGTTTCTGGAGAATGTATTGAAAAGAACACTCTTTTTGGCAAGAAGTACATAATGGTTATCTATCACCCAGCAGCAGCCCTTTGGAGGGGAGATATGAAGGAAAGGCTTTGGGAGAGTGCGAGAAGGTTGAAGGGGAAATTCGAGGAG
This sequence comes from Candidatus Woesearchaeota archaeon, assembly GCA_964622145.1. Classification (GTDB taxonomy): domain Archaea; phylum Nanobdellota; class Nanobdellia; order CAYMVK01; family CAYYFB01; genus CAZUOK01. The sequence continues at coordinate 9,447 of CAZUOK010000010.1, forward strand.
TTAAGGAGGATTGGGGAGTTATAGCATTACGTAAATTTCTTAAAATGATGTTTGATTCTATATCCCATGAAGCTTAGGGTGTTGTTCTTAATCTTGTTTTTATTGCCCGTATACTCGCTTGGGTTCCTCGCGGTAACAGAGGGGTATAAAGAGGATGTTGGGAAGAAGCCAATACTTTGTGGAGGAGGCTACTGTGTTTATTATACAGAAAAAGTTGGGGAAATACCAGATGCTATCTCCTACATTCCTGAAAAGAAACTTAAATTCCTTATGTTTGATGCAATAAGGATGATAAATGGATCCCTTGTCAACAAGACCGTAACCATTGGAAACAACACGTATATCATCCCGTTCAACATGTTTAATTATAAGGGAAAGAACTACACGGGAAGAGGTGTTAGGGTTGCCATAATAGATTCTGGGATAAATCTCGACAACCCTTGGTTCTCAGGGATGAATGTTGTTTCAAAATTTGGGATAAAGTACAACAATAAAACTGATGAATGTGAGGTTTATCCAGATAATTGGACGGATGATAATGGACATGGAACTCACGTTGCTGGAATCCTCTACTCCACAGCCCCAGGAGCGGAGTTTATTATAATAAAGTTACTTAACATGTACACCTCGGACCTCCTCTGTGCAATAAACAAGTCAATAGAGCTTGGGGCTGATATAGTTTCAATATCTCTGGGAACCTATCCCTACTTTACTATTTGCCCAACCCCAGAGTTTGATCCTGAATGTTACTTTGTAAATTACTATTCCAACAGAACGCTGTTTGTTGTTGCGGCGGGTAACGATGGAAATGAGAACAATCACTTTGGATATCCTATCCAAAGACAGTTGATAGTTGTCCAGGCATCCCCAGAGAATGAGTCTATAGAGTTTGTTATAAGGTGGTATGATGGGGCAAAACCAAATATAACAGTATATGAACCAAGCCTTGGGGAGATAGCTAGATTCATTTACAAAAAATCCGAGGGGGAATATGAGAAAATAATAAATGAGAGCTTTCTAAATGAGACAAATGCAAAGGTAATAATACATGGACCCTACCTATACCATGGGCAGGGAGTAATCTTCTTTTATGCTGAGAACATCTCTGACGATTTGAAGATATATGCAGAGGTTTATATGGATAGATCTTCTTATGTTGATTCTTATCTTCTCCATGGTAAGAACTACCAACCGAACACAAATAGCAATGCAACAATCCTATCTCCAGGGATTGCGGAGAAGGTACTTACTGTTGGAAGTGTTGTTTCTCGTGTGATAGAAAATTACACGAGCTCGGATTATGGAAACATCTCAGCCTTTTCTTCAAAGGGACCTGTGAGGATAAACTCCTCCTATGTGATTGTAAAGCCTGATGTTGTAGCACCTGGGGAGTTCATATATTCCGCAAATTACAACTTCACAAATGATGGGGTTTTGGGAATATATCTCCCTGGAACATCCATGGCGACACCAATTGTTGCTGGGATTGCTGCGATAGTAAAAGAAGCTATTCCGGAATATTCTCCATCCGAAATAAAGGATGCAATAATTCTATCCGCAAATCCTAATGCTTACAATTTGTCAGGATATGATATTTATTCGAAAGGTCATGGTCTTGTGAACTTAACAGAGCTATTCTACAATACCTTACCGAAGATTTCCATTGATTTGGTCTCCGAAAACACAACTTCTTTCTTAAAGTTAAACCTTACAAACAAGGGAGAGGCTCCGGCAAAGGAGGTTTACGTAAACAACACCATTGTGGAAAAGATTGAGAACTGGAGTGTTGTTGAAGTACCATTACCCTTCAAGGAGGCTGGAAGATACCAGGTCTTCCTGAACATTTCTGGAGGATTCCTGGAGTTCCTTGGAAAAAGCACATTCAACATAACAACGTTATCAAATGTAAGCCTTATCAACATAACCGTTGATTCCTACAATGGAAGCCTATTAAATATTTCTTTACTCTTTGAGAACAGCGCGGATTACAATTCCAGGAATTGTACCATAAATATATCATTGGAGAATTCAACGTACAAATATTATTTTCTAGAGAACATTTCCTTCTTGGCAAGGGAGGTTGTTTTACTTTACAATATGACATTCAATGGTGTGTCTCCTGGGAAGTATAACCTGACGGTAGATATCTCATGTCCCTTCAATGTAAACAAGACCTATGAGTACAGAAATCTTTCTCTTGAATATGGACTCTTTGATTTCCTACATTACAAGCAAAACTACAGCTTCTTTGAGCCTGTAACTATAGAGATAAACTCATCCGTCTTCACAATTCTGAATTCCTCTATGTGTTCTGTGAAGCAATTGAACTTGACTTATTGGGAAATCCTCTGTGAGAGTGGGTCTTTGCTTCCAGGAAATTACACCATAAATGTAACATCTTATTGGGATGGAACAAAGTACTTCGAAAAGTCAATTTCATTCAACGTATCTCCTCCAAGGGTCAAAATAGAGAGAATAGCTGTCAAAGGTTCCATAAATGGGAGTTATTACGGAATAAACTCTTCTCTCGTCCTTCAAATAAACAACTCTGACCTTTCTTTTAGTGGGGAACTACTACTAAATGGGACAAAGATCTCTAACGTTTCAGTATCACAAGGGATTCAAAACCTCTATCTAAAGCCATCGAACTTGACTGAAGGATTGAATAATCTTGACTTCTGCTTGAGATATGGATCCCTTTGCTTTGGAAACAATTCGATAAAATTGAAAGTAGATTTTACACCTCCAGAGATCAACATCTCAACAAATTGTACGAGAAAAGTCGGTATATACTGCTTCACAAACTCAACACTAGAGTTCAACATAACAACATCTGACAACAATTACCTTGGATGGCTTTCATGGAATTCCCAAGTTCTCCTGAACACAACAAACGAGACAAACAGGACTGTGGAAAAGATTCTTTTTGTTACTTACTTGAACGAAACCATATTCACAGATGAAATAACTGTAAAAGACTTGGCAAACAACACAGTTATAGAAATAGTAAAGGTTGTTTCAGATAAAACTCCTCCAAACATAATCCTCCCAAACTTCTCCATAGGATATGGTGAGATAGAGAGATATCCTGTTGCTATATATGATCCTTTTGGACTGTACGATTCAGAGGTATCTGTAAAAACTTGGAAGAGGGAGATTGTTGAGAATCTTAGCTTCCTGCCAAACGTTACAAGTCTAGAGGTCTTTTATCTTTCCTTTAACTGTACAAACAATAAAACCATTTCTGTTGAGGCATGGGACATGGCTGGGAACTACAGGAAGGTATCGAAGAACATAACCTGTGTGGATCCGAGCAAGTTTGTGAAGATAGTTGGGGATGTTGAACTAAAGTCTTTTATTTCGGAAAAGAACGTTACCATAAACATATCGAGAAAAGACCATGAGATTACGAAGAGTATCGGAAACAAAAAAGTGTATAAGAGAAATGTGACTGTTGAGATAGTTCCAAATCAAACAGCGCTTGGAGTCATTGTGATAAGAATAAAGTTACCTTCTGGTTACAACCTAAAGGATGTTCTGCTGGAGAAGGATGGGAGTGTAATGGTGTTGGGCAATGAAAGCTACAGAGTAACTGGAGGGTATTTAGAGGTTTCACTTAACATCTCCGATCCAACGCTGATTGTGATGCTGGAGAGGGAAGAGACAGTGACCACAACCCAAACCACAACCACAGGGGGTGGAGGGGGGATATCAGCATTTCCAACTATAACAGAAGAGAAAAAAGAGGAGAAATATTTCAATGTTACAATAGAAAGGGGGAATGAGAGTATAAATGTATCCTTTGTGAGGAAAGGGGTAGAAAACAGGACAATTTATGTAGGATTTGGGAGGATAGAGAACGTAACGATAATTGCAAAAGGAGATTATGGAAAGGTTGAAATACTAAAGATAAATGGCTCTTTAGAAGGGTTTGAAATCTTTGACGGTTACAGGGTAATCCCAGTGAACTGCTCTGTCGTACTTACCATAAAACAGGAGGGTTATGT
>CAZUOK010000011.1:0-12982 GCA_964622145.1 Candidatus Woesearchaeota archaeon
CTTAGAGCCCTTTCATCCGCCGTCATCTCAATTAGTCTCTTGTGAATCTTAAACTGCCATATTTTATAGAGTTCCCTCCCCCTTCCACCAGGAGCAGTCCTAACGGGGACTTTCAAAACTTTTGTTGGAAGTGGAATGGGACCTGAGTAATCAACACCAACCTTTTTTGCAATCTCGATGATTTGCCTAGCTATCTCATCCAATTTCTTGTAATCAGGAGACACGAGTTTTATCCTAGCTTTCATGGGAGCGGAGAAGGGGATATCATTTTTAAAGTTTTTGGGATTTCTTCCCCTTCCTTTTTATATCTCCAAACCTCATGATTTATATCGATTTAATAACTCCTCCCGAGGGTGGGAGAATTCCTCCCCGATATTGTTAGAGGGTTGAGAGCAGTCAAGGTATCTGAAAGAGGAGATACAGCAGTTCTATTCATATGCACGAGAGAGGAATTTGATAAGAACCTCGAAAGAATATTGAAAAACCTTGACAAAGAAAGGGTGTACGCTATAGGACCTGTTATAACACTAAATCCAGGTCTATACTGGGTTATGCTCAGTGTTTGTTCCTCAAAGATAAAAAGACTTGTCGTTGTTAGAGTCAAAAATTATACTGGAATCACTGGACCAGGAGACTATCCAAAAGATTTTTACAAAGATCCAATTGTAAGGGCTCTTGAAAGGGGCATATATCCAAATCTTGAGAGGTTTTTGGAAAGCCAGGATATATTTCTTAAGGATGGGGGAAAACCTTCCAAAGAAGACATTATAAGACTCTTCCAACAAAGGGAAATAGTAATCTACAAAAAGGGGGTAGATATTGAGAAAGCTGGAGATATCAAAGAACTTTCAAACTTTATAAAGAGTCTTGGAAAGATTGACAAGGAAGTTGATATTATTGAATTAGAAGTGAAACAGATCGAAGATATTTTAGAATTTGGAGAAGTTCAGAGCTCTTTCCATATAATTGCAGATGATATAACTGAGGCATACCTAAAATTGATGAGGATTATAGAGTTATTTGGTAAAAAAGTAAATTCCGCTCATGGAGAAACAAAAGAAGTTCTAAATGTTTTTTTGAGCATAAAAAGTGGCTCTCTTGATGAAAGTCTTTTAAAAATCCTTGGAGAAAGTAGAGAATCTCCCGAAATATATGCTAGGAGTATCCTTCTTGGAGAAGAAAGAGAAGATTCCTACAGTTATGGGGAAAGGATAAGGAAATACTTTGGAATTGATCAACTCGAAAGGGTTGTTGAAATTCTGAAGAAATCAAAAGATACAAGGAGAATTGTAATATCTCTTTGGGATCCTAAGAGTGATTTGGGATCTAAAAACCCTCCCTGTATTGTTATGATAGGATTAAACGAAAGAGACAAGAAGATGTTTCCATACTGTATTATAAGAAGTAATGATGTTGGGAGGGCTTTCATAAAGAATGTCTATGCTGTTTTCAAGATATTGGAGTATATTGGAGATAAAATCTGCTCGAGGGTATCTCAACTAGATGTTTTTATCGCATCTGCCCACGTATACTCAGACAGTTATAACTTGTTCAAAAAGATTCATAGTCTTTATGATAAATACTTTGGGAGAAACAAGATGGATAACTTTAGCCTTAGGTTCTCTTTGGAAGAGAAAAACATCCTAGTTGAAATGTACAAGGATGGAAAAGTCATAGAAACTCTAAAATTCAAGCTTCCTAACACACTAGATGAAGCTCTAAAAACTGGGAGGAAGATTATAGACTACCTTGGAATTTCTAACCCCTACCATACCTTCTATATCGGGTTCGAAATTGCAAGAATTCTGAAAGAGGGGAAGGAATATGTTCAAATGTAATATGCTCAAATATCTCCAAAAGCTTTTAAGTCAAACCATTCAAAACAAGGTTGAGGGATATGGGATTCAAAGACATAATCTCCATCAGAGATCTCGACAAAAGTGACATCGAATTGATTCTCGATGAAACAGAGAAGATAGATAAAGAGCTCAGAGAAAAAGAAAGACTAAATTATCTAGAAGGAAAAGTTGTAGCACTTCTCTTCTTTGAACCAAGCACTAGGACTAGACTTAGCTTTGATACTGCTGCTAAAAGGATGGGGGCTGAGACGATAGGGTTTTCTAGCGCGACAGGAACCTCTGTAGAAAAGGGTGAAAATTTAGCAGACACTATTAGAACAGTTCAGAACTATGCTGATATAATTGTAATAAGGCATAAACTAGAAGGTGCAGCAAGATTTGCAGCTGAAATAAGCGAAAAACCTGTAATAAATGCCGGTGATGGGGGGAATCAACATCCAACCCAAACACTCCTGGATTTGTACACAATCAAGTACTTCAAAGGAAGGATCTCCGGACTGAAAATAGGATTCGTTGGTGATCTCAAGCATGCTAGGACTGTTCGCTCACTCTTTTATGGGGTCTCAATGTTTGGTGTAAAGACATACCTTATTTCCCCAGAGGAGCTTAGAATGAATCCTGAAACAATTGAGGAAGTACAAGAGAGATTTAAAGTTGAGGTCTGCGAGTGCAAAAATCTAGAAGAAGTTCTTCCAGAACTAGATGTCCTCTATGTAGTAAGGATACAAAAAGAAAGATTTTTGGATCCCATGGAATATGAAAAGGTCAGGAGAGCTTACAAGATTACAAAGGAAATTATAGAGGAATATGCTAAAGAAGATCTTATAATATTACATCCTTTGCCAAGAGTAGATGAGGTAGAATATGATGTTGATGATTTAAAGCAAGCAAAGTACTTCAAACAAGTCTATTTTGGAGTTCCTGTCAGAGCAGCACTCTTAAAGCTCCTCCTAGGGTGATGGTATGGAATACAGAGAAAAGATGTTTGTTTCGAAGATAAGGAGAGGGACTGTTATAGATCATATCCCTGCAGGAAAGGGAATAAAAATACTGAAGATCTTGGGACTCGAAACTTCAAATGAAAGATATGCTCTTATTTCTAATGTAGAATCTAGGAAGCTTGGCGTTAAGGATATTGTAAAGATAGAAAACAAGATATTAAGCAATGAGGAGCTTGCAAAGATAGCCATTATTGCAAGGAATGCTACAATAAATATAATTGAGAATTTTGAAGTTGTTAGGAAGTTCAAACCAAAACTGCCAAAGCTACTTGTTGGTATCATAAGGTGTCCAAACCCAAGATGCATAAGCAATGCTGATGAGCCAATAGTTCCAAAGTTTGTTGTAGAGAAAGAAGAACCTCTGAGACTAAGATGCTACTACTGTGAAAGACCCCTCAAATTTGAGGATCATGGGATAGAAGATCTTCTTCTCTAGGAATCAGCTGAGTAACACATCATCACTCCTCAGTTTTCCGACTACTCATCATCTCTCTTAAATTTCTGAAAATTTCGCTTAAATCTTTCCATTCTCTCTTCTCCACTCTAATATCTTTGAATATATGAAAAAGTTCTTTTATTTTCCTCTCTCTACAATTCCTCTCATCAATTTCTCTAAGCAAGATCCCAATTACCTTATACTCAATGTTTGGTATATCCTTGTTCATCATTTTATAGGCTTTATATATTCTCCCCAAAATGTCTCTTGTAATTTTAGAATTTCCCATAAGATACCACGAAATAGCCTCACAAACATCTCCAAACTTCTCCTCCTTTCCTAAAGAATATAATACAAAATGACATATTTCATGGGAAAGAATTTGAGCAAGAAAATTCCTCTTGTAATTGCTGTAAATTTCTATCCATAGTATTTCATCCCTTCCAATCCTCAGGACATTAAAGGTTCCCTCAGGGGGAAGGATGCTAAGAATTTCCTTGCGAACTACTAGAGGCAGACTACATAATATTCGGGAGACTTCTGGAGACATTCCTTCTCTAAAGATTATACTGAGATTTCTAAATTTCCTCCTTATTTTCCACTTTTCATAAAAGGAAAAGCCATAATTTTCTAGCAATTCATCCAGAAACCTTCTTGTAAAAGACCTATACTTCTTAACTTCATGTTCAGGAAATAATTTATAGGACATGTGATAATCCTTCAATGTGGAGTTCAAAAAACTTGCGGAACTCATGGAAAGATTGGAAAAGATATCCGCAAAGATTCCAAAGATAAACCTTATAGCAGATTTCCTGAAAAAGCTTGAGGAAGAGGAGGTTGAGAAAGCAGTTTTATTAATGTCTGGAAGGTTCTGTCATGAATGGGAGAGAAAAGAATTGGATGTATCTTGGAATACCCTTGTCAAGGTTTGGGAAGAGCTCGGAATAAACACTGAAAGGCTTATAGAACTCTACAAGAAGACTGGAGATCCTGGGGATGCCCTCAAGAAGATACTTGAAGAGGGTAAGATATCCAGACAGATGACCCTTCTCTTCCAGAAACCAACCATCAGGTTCATTTATGAAACATTGAACAAGATTGCTGAGATATTTGGGGAAGGATCGAGAGATAAGAAGAAGGCTATCCTAAAAAGCTTGTATTCAAATCTGTCTCCAGTTGAGGCAAAGTTTCTAACAAGGATAATATTGGGGGATATGAGGTATGGTGTAAGTGATGGTTTGTTGTTGGAGTCCATATCAAAGGCAAGTTTGATACCACTGGAAGAATTGAGAAGGGCTTACATGATCATTGGAGATATCGGGATAACTGCTAGGAAGGCTATTTTCCACAGAGAAGATGTGAAGAATGTTAAAATAACTGTGTTTCATCCTTTGAAACCAATGCTTGCAGAGAAAGCAGATTCCGTTCTTGAAGCTTTGAAGGAGCACGACTTCAACACAGCCTTTGAAATCAAGTTTGATGGTATAAGGGCCCAGATACACAAGAAGGGGGAAAGAGTCAAGATATTTAGTAGAAGATTGAAAGAAGTGACAGAATACTTCCCAGAGATTGTTGAGGAGATAAGGAAAAAAGTTAAAGGGGGAGAGGTTGTTCTTGAGGGAGAAATTATTGGGGAGAAAGATGGTAAGCCCCTCCCCTTCCAGGTTTTGATGAGAAGGGTTAGGAGAGAGAAGGATTTTGAAAGAATAAGAAAGGAGATACCGGTAAAACTCTACCTCTTTGACATCCTTTACCTGGATGGGAAGATGTTGATAGACCTGCCCTTTATAGAGAGGAGGAAGATCCTTGAGGAGATTACGGATGGTATTGAAAAATCTCCAATGATCATAACAAAAGATCCAAAGAAAGCTGAGGAATTCTTTAGGAAGGCTGTTGAGGAAGGTCATGAAGGTCTTGTTGCAAAGAAGCTAGATTCAAAGTATATACCAGGAAAAAGGCAAAAGCTTTGGCTAAAGATAAAACCCCATCTAGAACCCTTGGATTGCGTGATAGTTGCGGCTGAGTGGGGTCATGGAAGGAGAAGAAGATGGTTGTCCGATTACTACCTCGCTGTCAGGGATGAAGAAACAGGAGAATTTTACATTGTTGGAAAGACTTTTAAAGGATTGTCCGACGAGGAAATGGAAGAGCTGACGAAAAAACTCCTTGAGATAAAGATAAGGGAGATTGGGAGAATTGTGTATGTAAAACCAAAGATAGTTGTTGAGGTGCTCTACAATGAAATACAGAGAAGTCCAAAATACAAGTGTGGATATGCCTTGAGATTTGCTAGGATAAACAGGATAAGATGGGACAAGGGTCCAGAGGATGCGGACACCCTCCAAAGGTTGGTAGAAATATATAAAAAACAAAGAAAGGTTCAGGAGATGTAATTGCTATTACCCTTAGCTTCTCCTCCCTTTGCCATTTCCTCCAAACCCGTAAACCCTCTGGATAGAAGGAACTTTGTAATGATTTTGTAACAAAAAATAAAAAATCACTGGGCTGGAGTCACTTGCAATGCAACCCCCACTGCAACGGTCTTACCCATGTCTCTTATTGCGAATCTTGCCATCTGGGGTATCTCATTGACAGGTTCCACAACTATTGGTTTCAATGGAACAAGCTTTACTCTTGCAGCTTCTCCCGGCTTTAATGTCTGGAATTCTTCACCCCTTGCAATTACCTGTCCCGTTCTCGGATCAATTCTTTCTATGAGCTCCTCAAATCTCACTGGAACGTGTGCTGTCTGTAGATGCATAACTGGGGAATATCCCACCCCTATTACCCTTGGATGCCATATGACAAATATTTGAGCTATTATCTCCTTTGCAACTGTTGGCTCCTTCTCCCCAACCTTCCCCGCAACATCTCCTCTCCTTATGTCATTCTTTGACACTCCTTTTACGTTGAATCCTATGTTATCTCCCGGCTTTGCTTCCTGTATTGGTGTGTGGTGCATCTCTATTGATTTCACTTCCCCTGTGACATCCGCTGGCTTGAATATCACCCTATCTCCAACCTTTAATGTCCCTGTCAACACCCTTCCCACTGGTACCGTACCCACCCCAGATATTGAGTAAACATCTTCTATTGGTATCCTTAGAGGCTTATCTATTGGCATTTCTGGAGGCTTTAGCATATCTAGTGCTCCTATTAGAGTTGGTCCATTGTACCATGGCATCTTATCAGATCTCTTTGTCAAGTTATCTCCCATCAAACCAGATCCTGGTATTATTGCTATTGGTTTTATTCCTATTGAGTTCAAGAACTTCTCAAGCTCCTTTTTCTCCTCCTCAAATATCTTCTGGTCATAGTTTACAGCATCCATCTTGTTCACAAATACTATGAACTGGTTTACACCCATCGTCTTCGCTAACAATGCGTGTTCTCTTGTCTGTCCTTCTGCGCTCATACCTGCCCTAAATTCATTCTGCTTTGCTGACACAACAAGTATTGCAGCATCTGCTTGAGATGCTCCAGTTATCATGTTCTTTATGAAGTCCCTGTGGCCAGGTGCATCAATAATTGTAAAAAAATACTTTTGTGTTTCAAACTCTTTGTGGAAAAGGTCTATTGTAAGCCCCCTCTTTCTTTCCTCTTCAGTTTTGTCTACTGCGAATGCAAACTCCCATCCTTGCTTCTTGTATTCCTGGGCGAGTTTCCTGTATTCTTCAAGCTCCCTCTCCGGTATTGCTCCTGTCTCGAACAACAGCCTTCCAAATATTGTTGACTTTCCGTGGTCCACGTGCCCTATGAGGATCAAGTTTATGTGTGGTTTTTCAGTGTTCGCTGGCATGTCTCTTGGAGTAAAAAAGAATGTTTAAAAAAGTTTTGAATCAGACATAGGGAGCATTTACATCCAGACCTTTTCTCTGCCTTATCTCCCTTATTACCTTCTGCTGCAGCTCCTCTGGTAACTTCTCAAAGGTGACATCTATCAGTGACAGTATACCCTTTCCCATACTAACAGACCTCAAAGATGGTAGTAAATCAAGGGACTCTGATACAGGAACCTTTGCTATTATAATTGTGTTCCCCATCTCCTCATCTATATCCATCCCAAGCACCTGTCCCCTCTTTCCTTGGATCAATCTTAGAACTTCTCCTGAATACTCGCTTGGAACATCTATCCTAACTTTTTGGACAGGTTCTAACAGTATTGGGTTTGCATCCAAGAACGCATCCCTAATTGCTTGTCTCACTGCAGGTATTACCTGAGCTGGTCCTCTATGTATTGCATCCTCGTGGAGCTTTGCATCGACCATAACAACCTTTACCTTTGCCATGGGTTCCTTTGCAAGCGGTCCTCCCTTTACCATCTCCTTGAACGCGTTCACACACATCTCAATTACTTCCCCAATATGCACAACTCCTCTTGTGGCATCGATGAAGACGTTTCCATTAAACACTGCCTTAACCCTCTTCGCTATATCTCTTTCCCAACCACATTCCACAAACTTCTCTATTATCCTCTCATCAGGCTTTCTGTAATAACCTTCCGGAATCTCCCCAGCCCTTATCTTTTCATAGACACAATCATCAAGTGGTTCAACATAAATGAAGAAATCGTTGTGCTTGTTTGGAGATCTCCCTTGTTTTACATCTGATTTCTTTGTAACAGTCTCTCTATACTTCACAATTGGGTTTGAAGTCTTTACAGGGATCCCCAAATACTTACTTATCCAAGTCTCTATCCACTCCAGATGCATTGGTCCAAGACCTGTAACAAGATACTCTCCAGTCTCTGGATTTATCTCAACCCTAAGTGTTGTATCCTGCCTCGCAAGGGACGTCAAGACATTCATCAATCTTGTAAGATCTTTCGGATCCTCAGGTTCAAATGCCTTTGTAAGCACAGGCTCAAATATATGTTTTATTTCTTCAAATGGCTCCGTTGGGACGGAAGAGAGAGTATCTCCAGATTTCAATCCCTTTATACCCATTATTGCCCCAGTGTTCCCTGCAGGAATCTCTTCGACAGGATATCTATCCTTTATTACAACAATCATTGTCCTCTGGACCTTTTCCTTCCTATCGGATCCCAGTATATAAAGCTCCTGCTTCTCCTTCAAGGTCCCAGAAAACACCCTCCCAAAAGCGATCTCCATCCCGGTTGTTGGATCGTGCATGACCCTCGTCACAAGAAAGATTGTAGGACCATTTTGATCACAATTTAACAATGCCTTTCCAACATCTGATTCCAAATCTCCTCTCCAAATTACTGGTATCCTATGTTTCTGAGCCTCCTTTGGATTTGGGAGGTGCTTTATAACCATGTCAAGAATTACTCTATGTAATGGAGCTTTCTTTGCCAACTCCTCAATTCTTTTCTTCTTCTCCTCCTCATCCTCGACGATGTACGCATCGTAGATATCTTTGAACGTTATCCCTGTCTTTTGCATGAAGGGTATGGAAAGTGCCCACTTGTGCAAAGCAGAACCAAATGCAACCTCCCCCTTTTCAGGTCTTAACTGCCATTCCTTCTTCAAATCCTTCGGAGCATACTTCTCAATTAGCTTGTTTACCCCCATTATTATCTTAACAATCCTTTCCTTTATCTTCTCAGGAGGCAACTTCAACTCCAAAATCAACCTATCAACCTTGTTTATGAAAAGAACTGGTTTTACCCTTTCCCTTAGAGCTTGTCTAAGAACGGTCTCTGTTTGAGGCATAACCCCCTCCACAGCATCCACAAGCACAATTGCACCATCCGTTGCCCTAACAGCCCTTGTGACCTCTCCTCCATAATCCACATGACCTGGAGTATCTATGAGATTTATCAAGTATAACTGGCCCTCATACTCATGTACCATTGTCACAGCAGTTGCTTGGATGGTTATTCCCCTCTTTTGCTCTTCTTCAAGGAAGTCTGTCTTTCTTGCCTCTCCAGCAATCTTTTCGGATAGAAGACCGGCACCAGCCAACAGAGAATCAGTCATTGTAGACTTTCCATGATCAATGTGAGCAACAATACAAATATTCCTTATCCTTTCAGGAATCCTCATGAGCTCCTCTATTGTCTTCGTTTCCACACCTCCCATAGGTTCTCGAATTCTGGACACTCTTTTTAAGGGTTTCGAAATTCTTCCCCCACTCTTCTAAAAGCTTACAATAGCATGTTAAGATCTCCTTCTCTTTGTAGGTATTTCTCAAGAAGGTCTTTTGTAGCCTCTAAAACATCCTTTATCTTATCCAACGCCTTCGGTAGGGGAAGGTAGTTACCCCTTGTCGAATCATCACCTGTCAACATGAGTATTATACTCCTAGCATAATCGGGATTGAGGTTGACTTTCCCAAGCACATCTATATCTTTACAATTTTGGACAATTGGGGGAACAAGATTTCCCTCTATCCTACATCTCTCACAGTCCGTGATATTCATATCTCCATACTCCTTTTCAATAAAGCATACACTATCACCCTTTATCTCCAACTCCTCCATTCTGTGTTCCATAAGTCTCTATATAGTGGTTACTCTTATAAAAATTTCTATATTTGGTTTACGAAATTACAGGATTTCAATATCTCTTCCGATGACCTCATCCAAGTACCTTTGAAGAGCCTTCAAGTATTTCAGAATCTCTTCTTTAGCCTCTTTTGATACGAAGGAAACATCCTTACTTCCGCTAATTCCTGCCCTTAGTACATCTACAACAGTATCTTCACTAAATGCTCCACTTATATCTATTTTTGAGCAGTTTTTGACAATATATGGGATGAATTTTGCATGTATCTTGCAATGCCTACAATTTTCTATGGATCGTACTCCCAACGCATCCAAGGAAAAATACTCAGAATCTCTTAATTTACTAACATGGAGATCCCCAGAGACAACAAGAGGAATACTCTTGGGATCCTCCTTAGCCCCCTCTATATTCTTCAGAAGGAGATCTTTAACATATAAATTGCCATTGAACTTAATGAGACTATTATAGCCAAATATCTCTAGAGAACTTATGGTAAGCATATTTTTTCCTGAGATCAAAATCTCCGAATTAGACGCAACAATTCTTAGATCAATTCCCTTTTTATAATTCTTTAAACTTTCATAGTCAAGATGTATTTTAGCCATTGAGTTCTCAGCAATAATCTCATTTTGAGAACTTTCCTCTCCAAAGATCTCCCCATTCTGTATCCTTAGAACACCCCCTTCGAAAATGGAAGAAACATCCCCCTTTACTTTTGGTTTTACCTTTGCTTTCTTCTTAAAACCTTCAACAAGGCCCATCTTCCTAACCCCCATTAAGATATCCTCTAAGCACTCCCTTAAACTCTCCATAGCCTTCTTTTTATTTAAAAAATCATAATCAGAAGTTATATCTGGAGGAATCTTCCATTCATAAACTCCTAGCATCATCAGGTGGAGAAGATATCTATTCAATACTGCCAACAACTCTGAAGGATTCAATTCTGCGTCAGTTGAATTATAAGAAATTTCTCCCCGAATATTGCCTCTGTACAGTATTGGAGGTACCCTCTTTGCTCTTACTATTGCCCCCTCACCAATATTGGGAAATATTGTCAACACATCAACTCCTTCAACGATGGCATCATCATCCACTATTAGCCCTACGCACTTTGGAGGCTCATCAAACTCAACTTTGGTTCCACTCTTGACTTCCAGGATGATTTTTTCATCAACCCCTTCTATATAGACATCTCCATTCACCACAAGCTTCTTACATTTCGAAATCCTCCCAACCCGAACCCCCTTTCCTCTTATATAAAGCTCACTCATACCCACCATTCAGATCACATCCTCCAACCAATCGATCACAGGGATGTAATACTTCCTCAATTTTCTATGCTTTATTGGAAAAACCTCCTCAGGATCCTTCTTTGTCCCAATAATGATCATTTCCATTATGTAACGAAGCTTCAAAATCTCGTCCAGAAGCTCTCTAGCCTCATTTTCATCAGACAATATGAGATCGCTCGCAGCTATCACGACATACTTAGTTCCCTTCTCCAGTTTCTTTAGATATTCCAAGAAAGAAACCATCCCTGTTCCTCCTCTCCCAATTATCTTGTAATTCCTAGGTATTTTCCTACCGGATTTGAATTCATCAACCTTCTGAACCTCCTTATCCCACTGGACAATGATAACCTTTCCAAGATACTTCCTTATAAGACCAAGTAGGTATCCTACCTCCTTTACTTTCATCGATCCACTAACATCTATCCCAAAGACCATTGTGGGCAATATCTTTTCTTTGTCCCCCTTCATCGTCAAATTCTCCGAAATCCTTGCTAAGTACGAACCATCCCTTCTATTCACCCTGTCCCATGTTCTTTCTTTTCTGTTATATCTTTCCACGGTTTCTCTGACATCCTTGAGTATCTTCATCCTGTTATTATCAACAACCTTCACAAGCTCCTCCAATTCACCCGGAACATTCCCAGCCCTCTTTTTTATGAAATTTAGGAACTTTCTAAGAATCTCCCTTCTTCTTCCAGGATCGAGTTTTCCTTTCTTTATACCAACCCTTATTGTCTCCCCTTCAATCTCCGTGCCTTTTGGTAAGATATCTGGATTATATCTCCCCAAGCCTGAGATATTTAGAGTAGGCCCTCCTGTAACTTTGTCTTTTATCTTGTTGTATATGTCCTCGGTAATATCCTTTTCCTCTATCTTTATTCCAAGCCACTTCTCCAGGTTTTCCTTGTAGACAGCTTTAAAAAATGGTATATCTCTCCTCTTCACCAACCCTGCAATCTCCAGCAAGATGTCTACAATCTCATTTACCACAGCATCCGCAGCCAGATTGTAGGCGTATTTATTCTCAACAATTTCCATTCCCTCTATATGTCTTAGCAATTTGTGAAGAGCCTCATGTAATATCGAACCAACGAGTGCTGAGACACAGAATTTTTCCGTCATTTCTTCCCCATACTTCTCCGAAATTTTTCTAAAGAGATCTTCAAAATATTTAGGATTTATGTACAACTTCTTCCCATCTGTTGAAGCCCTATCCACTTTGTCTGTTGCAACTATATCGAAGGAGTTTAGGATATCCTCAAGTGTCTTGAAATCCCACCCCGAAAGTATCGACATCGCTATATTAAACATTTCCTTGAACTTCAACACCCTCACCTCTGAACAAACTTTTCAAGGTATTTTGAGAGAGTTGGGTAATTCATAATAGTTTCCTTGGCCATGTTTCTTCTGAAGCTTTCATAATAACATTTTATTACACGCCTATCTAGATTTACAGATATCATAGACATAAAGCTCCTTATTATGCCCGACAGTTTTTCCTCAATTATTCTCTCATCAACCTTGTTAGAGTACTTTTGTAGTAGTCTTTCATATATCCTAAAAACTTTCTCAAGAGTCCCTAGATATGACTTCTGGATATCAAAGAGTGCATCCACCTTATCTTGAACCTTTGCATCCCTCATCTCCCTAAGTTTTTCCTTGTATTCCTCCTTTATTCTCATAACAATGTGATATGATAAGATATTTATGAAAGAAGTTAAGGCATCCGTCGCCATCAACCTTCTCATCTTTTCATCATCAAATCTATTGTATACATTTTCTATAACCTCTCCTAGCAACTGCACTCCAAGATCTTCATTGCCCTCCAGTATATATTCAAGAGATGGAAGATTATACAAAGCTGTGTAAAATATCTCTGAGTGCTTTCTATCTCCAGCAAACGCCTTTATTATAGAATCAAGGG
>CAZUOK010000012.1:0-11193 GCA_964622145.1 Candidatus Woesearchaeota archaeon
GTAACCCTCCTCCAATTATGTATAATTCACATACAATCTTAAAAGTTTCTTTAGATCGTCGTTAACAATGGAAACAAGTCTCTTAGGCCTCCCCTCAACAACGACATATAGTATTTTATCATATGCCCTGCAAAATCTATCTGAGTTCAGATTTAACATGTCCAGAAATTCCTCCGTGTTTGGTATGTAATCTTCTCCACCATAAACAAAGCCAATCTTTTCCATACGCCTCCAACCCTCCCTCGTTGTATTCAAGTTTATCTCCACCCTACTCCCCCTTACTTGGTACTTCGTCAAGAATTTCACTACCTCCTCTCCCCACTCTATCCTTTCAAACTTAAGAACACAGAGGCATATTGTGTTCTTACATTCCTCCCCAATCTCAGTCAGAACTTTTGAGGAATTTTGGTACGTTAGATTGAATATTAAAACAACAGAATTTGGAGGGACCTCTATAGTCTCAGAAAGATGTCTAAACTGGAGATACGTGCTTCCAAGAAAATACTTCCCAAACTGACCAGCAATATAGGAGGCAACAACGAGGAATATCACAGCCCCTACTAGAAGGGAGATCACCTTGAGTAGATGGTACGTTATATATTCTAATAGATATATCTCAACCACCTCCAACGTAGTAATACTCCGAAGTATTTATCCTCTGGATTTGCATTACAGAAAGTCTTGTCACAAGTAAATACACAGATACTATAATCAAGGCAAGTATTACTGCAAGTACAACCTCCCAGCCCATGACAGACCACCCAGTATTCTTTCGGTCTCATTTATTGCGGCTTCCTGCTCAAGCCTTACCTTTGCGGTAGCATACAGGATTATGAATAGCAAAAGAATAGCTGCAACAACAGCCACAAGCAATCCGAGGGTCTTTGACTCCATTACTCCACCACCACCTTTATATTGTCCTCTTTTATCTTTATAAATGTGATGTAGAGAGTATCCGGCTTCTCACAGTGAAGTTCAAGGACCCCTTCCCCAAGGTAGAAGGCAAGGGCGGTTTCCCCAACAGTGTGACTACCCAGTCTGTCCTCAGGCCAAAGGTATCCATTTTTATCTTTTGATATTGTCAATTTCCTCACCTCACCTGTCTCAGAGTCCCAGGGCACACACTCCGCAAATGCTATATGCATGATTCCAATATGGGATGATACGTTGATGGGGTTTTTGTCTACTGTGACCGTGATGTTATGAGAGGATAATACGTCAACACCAGTAGGTCCTCCCCGACAATCGAATGGACCGTAACAAGTGACCACAGACTTAACAGTGCAGCTTTCCATGTCCATGTTACATTCCTCAACGGTAAAGACAAACCTTCCGTTCGAAAAGAACTTCTGATTCTTGTTCAAATACTCCTCTTCTATTTTTCTCATTTCAAGGATAATTTCAGTTAAATTTGGGCTGTCCTTCCCAGTGATATGAGACACACTGCAAATAACTGGATTTCCCCTTAAGTAATTTATATCCCACTCCCCCTTCCCAAACGCCTTCCAGCACCAGGATATCCTATTTGCAATCTTTTTTTCAAGATTTGGCCCCTTTATGAATTCGTTTACGTTTGTGTAAAGTATCCTGTCAAGAAGGGGCACGGAAGATCTGAAAATTAGTTCTGTCATGTCTTGGACAAAATTTCCAAATACAATGGACGCAGCCCCTCTTATTAAGAAGAACTCCCAGTAGGGCATGCCTGGGTAATTTACATTTTTAGAGATATATCTCATCACTACCAATCCAACAAGAGAGGAAGATAATTCAGCAATAACCCTCTTGTTTGTGATGACCTCATAACCAACACGATATCCCAGTTCCCTTGCTAGGCGAGTCCAACCAATTCTTGGTATCCTGCAAACTATCTTCTTGCCCACTCTCTTTAGTCTTGCCTTTATAGGATATACCATCTCATCCACCCACTCAAAGAATCTCTCAAGGCCAATTACCCTCTCACCTACCATTACAATTCCTATATCCTCACCTAAAAACTCTTTAAACTCTTTCTCTAGTTGAGCCTCTATTCTTGCCTCCCTAAATTCCTTATACATCTCAGCAAAGGATATGGCATCTATTACCGCCTGAGCAACTGTAGCCCAGAACATGGAAGTTTTGTACAAGCTTCTTATAAGGGGATGTAAGACATACCTTATGTAATTGTTTGTTTCGAGCCTTAATTCAGAAAATTTTGGTCCAACAAGCCTTGAGGTTGTGTAGAGTATCCAGCCACCAAATGTTACAAATAGGCTCAAACCAATAAGTATTATCCCAACCAACTGTTCCAAAAGCACCTGTCCTTCCATGTTACCCACCAATCCTTATCAACAGATATCTTTGTTCATCATTTCTAAGTTTTTCCAAGATGACGAGTTTTGTGTTATCGGGGAAAGATTTTATATCATCATACACCTTTGGTCTTATCACAGTATAGTTTCCTACCCTACTCAGTAAATAATATTTACTGTCTCCAACAATCCACTCCTCGTAAAGTATATTCATTAAACGATTCTCCTTCGACATGGGTAGGAAAAGACTGTACTCTACTGGGTAAAAAACTGGGGAGCTTATGTGTGGGCAAGAGGCTACTGTATAATAACCGTGAGAAATGCATGTCCTCCCCGTTGAGTAATCCTTGATGAGGGTCTCATTTGAGAAGTAAAAGGTGAAATATTTATTTCCTGTGGAGACATTACAGTACATGTTCAATACCTTTGCAAACACCGTTGAATTTGATATGAACCTCTCAACCCCAAAATCAAAGAAACAGGAATAATCCAAGAATTCCATGCCCCCTAATCTATCTTTTATAAAAAGATCCACAATTCCTCCACAATTTTCCCTCCTACTAAGCAGAGTACCAGCAAAAGAGAAGGAAAGACAATCCTCCTTATTTTTTAAATAGTCCCTGTCTACCTCAAATGTCGACACATAGCCTTGGGAGTACACAGAGATCCTATTGTTCTCCCCCTCTTCACAACCACTGACGAGTAGATATCCAGAGTAGACAACATCCCGGAAGGATCTGTTTATAATGTCTAATAATTCTCCACATGATATACTCCCATTATAAAGAATTTCAGATATCTTACCACTCGGTAGCTCCTCCTTTGAGTAGAAATAAGCATAAAATATCCCTTTCAATATTTCGTAAAGCTGAGACTTGCTGTTGACAACTCTAAAACTGTACGTCCAGTATGCATAAGGATCAAGCATCCTCGATATAGCCTCGGAAACATCACCAAGGGCTGCTTCTATTGCCTCCTTTGCCCGGTATATTTGCTTTGTTGTATGAGCCATTGCCCCCGCTGCAATGGAAGACGCCAACAAGGTGAGGACAATCTTGAAGGGATTTCCTCCTGTATTTTTCAGCTCGAATGCGACGTACCCGGCAAACAACGACCACATTGTAGTTACATAAATGTCTATTATAGAAGTCATTGTATGCTTTGCCATCTGGAGCCCATAATTCAAATAATATCTTGTTTGTTCAAAGATAACGTATACAAGCCCTCCAAATCTCCCCAAGAATGGTATTATCTTCGTTCCAACGAAGTACAGAATTGTAGACATAACAAGGATCCCAAAGACTATGTAGACAAGGGTTGACAGCATACCCCTCATCTTGTCCACCCAAGCAATATCTTCCTAAAAAGGTTCTCTATATCCAATCTCCCAACAAAAAATAGTAGTATGGCTGCAAGGGCAACAAAAGTTATCACCTTGACAGCAAGCTTAAGTACATCTGATGTCTCCACCCTCCACCACCAGGTATCCATTCTCCCTACACTTCAAAAATGGGATCTTTGGGGATACAATATAGCAGCACATACTTCTATTAAATTCCTCCATCTTCCGACAAAACCCTTCCTGATCTCCTTCAAGATAATACTCCTGCATTTTCATTTTTAAGGCTTCACAATCCTTCCAACACCCAGAGTAATGACAAAGGTTTTCCTTTATATAAAGAATCTTTGGAATCATTTTTCCTCCAACCACTATCTCCTCCGAACAATTGTGATCAAAATCATACAAGCAATCTGGACAATCCTCTTCTTCGAACTCCTGACAGAGACAGTCGTAATTGCAACCCCTTTTCCTGAATACATTTATTCCAAGGCCCATGTTCTTCACTATGAGAAAGAAGGAGAAGAGTATTACAGAAACAAAGAAGATTATGTACAATATCTTCTCCATCACAATCCACCACCCATAGTAAGCCTTAGAGCATACCTAGCAAGTCCTATGAAGAAAAATGATGAAAAGAATCCCAAAATACAATAAAGGAAGGAAGATGTTAGCAAAAGATCCTTAAAGACCTTGTAAAAATAATACTTTGATCCAGGTTGTTCTATCTCAGCTATCAGATATGATATTAGAAAAACAACCTCTATGAAGTACACACCCACTATCATTTGGAATACTGGGAGGGGGAGTTCCTCGGTAATCTTCAGGAGTCCCATTAGGAATCCTCCAGCAAAGGATGTTTCGATATCCACGGAATAAGCAGAAACAACCGCTATCTGCTCCTTTATGTTCCACATTATTATCGAAAGTAGACCTGTTATCCCAACCACAACAGATAGAAGGATAGGAAACACAAACTTTACATTGAATCTCATGCTACCAAGGGTTTCTCCGAGAAGGTCCTCTATTTTTGCCTCCAGAGCTTCCATATTCTTTAAATGTCTTGAAAACGCTACCATAACTGATGCTGCTTCCCTAAAAGACTTCTTTGAGGCCTCAAGGAGAACCTTCATTCCGGAGGCTAGGATCGGGGATCTGTAATACCTTAGGACACCATACTTTGGATGGAACAATGCATCCCTTATATCCAGACCTAACTTCCTTATCCTTTCGACTACCTGCAGCAGAAATTTTGAATGTGTTTTCTCAGCAATCTTCACAAATGCAATCTCTGGAGGGAAGCCCTCTGCTATTCTACTTCCAAGTTGAAATCCTATATCCACAAACTCCTTCTCTGTCCTCCTTATCTCTTCTATGACATCCTCTCTTTCTGAGATATACTTCGACAACAAGAGGTAAACCCCAACAGAGAATGCAAGTATTGGAAGGAAGGATAGGTAGAGATGGTAACTTGAGGGATATCCCTGAAATGTTGCAATAAATTGTATGGAAGGTAATATTATGGTAAAGAATGCGATGGTGCCCATAATAGCAAATATATTTACTTCCTTCCCAAAAATCCTTATATGATCTTCCTTAGGCCATGTAGGATGAGATTTTACATATCTTATGAAGAACACGGGCCTTTTTGAAAGTATTTTTTGAGCAAGGACAAAAATGATTCCAGGAAGGATGATATCATAGAACAGAAACAATTGGTCTATTTTAAAGATATCAGAAGCAAATAACATTGCAACAGGGACAAGGATTGTTACCAAAATTGGAAGGATAATACCAAGCATATAGATGGTGTTTACAGGCTGCTTCAGTCTTATAGCAAACCTGTTTGCCCTCTCAAAGCTACCATCAATCATCCTCTCAACCGCTCTATCCAGTAGCTCAAGCCTCCTGGACTCCGAGGTCTCGTAAACAGAAGCCTCTATTAACCTTATAGCATCCTTAAACTCTGGGACCTTTTCCTCCCATCTTCTCGCCAATTCATCAAGAGCATCCATTGCTGATGGGATAACCCTGTTCTCAAGATCCCAAAGCAATTTCTTTAGTTCCTTCCCAAGAGGGCCTGAGAGATTCTCCGCAGCGAACTGGAGGGCCTTCTCGAGGTTAGGATTCATCCTCATGTACGTTACCATGAAGAATATTGCCATCATGAGCTCTCCAGACTTCTCCATAGAAATCCTGTTCAAGAGTATGAAGGGGTAGTTTTTTATGTAATAGAAAGAGATTGCTCCAACAATTACAAAAGTCAAAAATACTGGGAGAGAAAATGTTAATGCAAAGAATAGAGAGCCTAGTACCAGAGAGATTGTCATCAGTATTAGTGCCGCTGAGTATATTTCTTCAGGAGTAACGTCAAGCCCTAGCACCTCAAGTACTGCCAGATATTTCTCCTTTTCTTTCTCAGGTATCTTTATTGATTGAGCTATTATTCCACCTACTTTCCTCACTATATCTTCGTACATTCCTATCTACCTATCACAAAGGCTACAATGGCAAACAGGATAAGGAAAAGAAATGTTAGCAGCATCTTTGGATCAAAATACACTCCTCTAGACCCCCAGGTGTATGCTGTTGTATTCCCAGCCTGCTGGGCTGTTTGTGAACTGTAGAAGATGGAAGGAGCTTTGAAAAGATAGTATAGAAGTATTATAACAACTCCTAGGATGAGACCTATTGATATCAGAGCTATTAGTGGCTTCCATTTGAACCCCGCCTTTATCTCCTCATATCCTAGCCAAGCTCCAAACACTAGTACTCCTGCAAACAAAACAACAAGAAATCCAGCTATATACTGAAGTATATCTCTTAAGAATTGCATGTGGATGGAGGATAGAGATAGTATGAGTGCTACAGAGAATGCTAGAAGTATTGTAACATCTCTTCCAATCTTTCTCTCCTTTCCTCCAAAGAGAAGCTCAAGCGCTGTGTAGATAATGAGAAAAGTTGCCATAAATATTGCGAATTGAGGAAGATACAAGCCCTCCATTATACCCATCAGGAACCACCCCCAGACTTCTTACTTCCCTTAGTAAAAGCCTCTATTATCCCCATAACAGTTGAAATAACCGCTAGTATTAGGGATACTATACCAAGAGCAGAGCCTGCACCAGGAATCATAGAATTTAGGACCTTCCAAGCAGGTGCCTGATAACCAAGGGTTTGAGCAAGGTTTGTTCCAAGTACCCTATCAATACTCCTAACATCAACCTTTCCAATGCTGTATATCATAACAAAACCCCAGAATGCAACAGCGGTAACAATCCCCCAGTACCTCTCTCTGTACCAAAAGAACATTATAGCTCCGAACAGCAGTGCTGTTATAAAATAGACTGCTAGAGGTATTGAAGAAACTACAAGGATTCCCATGATAAAAGATGTATTTGAAAATGCTAAGAGAGTTACTGCAATAGAAAGAAAGAATGCTATTGTATTTGCTTCCTTCTCACTGCCTTCTCCTAAAGCAAATCTTAGAAATCTCCTCGCAGAAGAATATATTATGAGAAATATTACGATGGCTACGAAGGCTAAGGATATAAAAAAGGATAAGCTAACATTTCCCGGGAATTTTCCCCAGACAATCTTAAAGAGCTTCGCTAGGGATGTTATATATGGAGGTACTTCAACATCCGTTTGAGAGAATACTATTGGGATAAGGACCAAAAGCAAAAGCAAGATCCTCTTCATTTTCATCACCTTCCAAAAAAGTATGAAGATATCTTTGGAAGGGCTATAGATAGGGGTACTCCAAAGATTGCAATCAACACCATAACATCACCCAACGTTAATTCTTCGTAGACAGGTATTGATAAAACTTCTGATACGGACATTCCAAACACACCACCAATCCCTATCAAGATACTAATTATGAAGATGTAGAAGCTTATAAAGATAAGAAAGTTTCTTATGGTTTCGTTTGAAACAGCCTCAGATAAGCCTCCTGGTAACGCAAAGGATAGTAACATACCTATCCCAAGTATGGCTATCAGGCCTGCACCTATATATGGTAAATAGCTAGTTACAAACTTTGTCGCCCAGGATGATGCCCCAAATATCAAAGATATTGAGAAAGCTATCAGTATCCTGACATCCTTCCCAACAACCTCTCTTATCTCTTCTCCTTCTTTCACCACAAGGACCTTTCCCAGGATGGCGTATACGAGGAGGAAGACTATAAACATTGGTAACCAGAAGTTGTAGAGACCCATTGCAGAGAAAAGATTTCTTAAGCCCATTGTGGGTTCCTCAGAAACTCCCGTAATCCTAAGGACCTTTGTCTCGTTTTCCATCAACACTACACTTTTCTTGTAATGTCCCTTCTCAAAGAGACATATTAAAGTTAGTTCTACGTAATCCTTCCCAGGAGGCATTTGAACGGTTATCTTTGCGTAAGTATCGTGCTTCTCAACAGAATAGTTGTTATAGTTTGGTATTAGTATTTCAGTGGGTGGTTCGGGATAGTACAGTATTATGTAACCCACGGAGTAAACTGAAGGGATTAAGAGGAGTAACAGCAGGATTCCTCTCTTTCTAGCCTCCTTTATGACCTTTTCAAAGGGATTCTTAATTTCCTTTTTTCTCCTCCCCATTTTCCTTTCACCCCCTCTCTCCCCTTCCCTTGAACCTTTCCCAGATGGGGTTCCCTCCCCGGACTTCATGGTAAAGAGTCCTAAGATAATCATAACAATGGCAAGGATGGAGAGGATGTTTGAGATCCTAACAGCCATCTCAGGATCCCTGTAAACGTTCATGTAAAAGGCGACAGGGGATAGTACTATCAGAAGAACTGAAACAGAGAAGAAAAAGAGGAATTTTCCAATCTTCTTTTCTGTTCCTATAACCTTTGCTATTAGAAAAAGAGTCAATATTAAGGCGATAACATAGGGAATTGTCCCCAAAAATGCCTTTGGTATTCCTACCTCAGTGGTTCCGATATATCTCGAGGCTCCTATTCCCAAAAGGACCATGAGTGCTATAAACATAATAAGGGCTGCCATTCCCTTTCTTTCTTCTTTTATGTAATTCATTATAAGGAAAAATATTATGGATGTTACGAGGACTGTCATTATCACATCGAATATATTTATGAATATCATTGTTTATTTTCAAAAGAGTTAATAATTATAAACCTTCCCCAAGAGGTGAAATTATGGGACTTAGGAGTGTGTTGTCCGTACTGTTGACATGCCTTGGGATGTACCTTCTCACAAAGACTGTAACATCCGAGCATTTTCTCATAGGAATAGGGGTAAGTTATGAGAATGTTTACAAGTGGAAGGTAATAACATCCGTGTTTTTTCCTGTGATATACCTCTTCCTCTCTTTTTTGGCATTGAAAATAATACTTCCGGAAAGCGCTGAGAGGGCATTTTTACCCTTGGTAGGTTTCCTCCTCTTAACAATAAGCTTTATAACCTTCCAAAACGTTGAGGTTTGGAAGTCATTAGGGTACACTTACGAAGAAATATTAAAGATAGACACTTTTCTGAAGGCAATTGGGGTTCCCCTATTCCTGATAGGGTTGGCAATCCTGGTGAGGGAATAGACGACAACTTTATTAATGGTAGACTTTCTAGGTAGACATCGTGGAATGGTGGAAGGCTTTAGGGTTCAAGGAGAATCCTTTGGATATAAAGCCAAATCCAAATGTTCTTGGGCTTGAGGAAGAGGAGAGCAAGATTGTCAATTCTCTCGTCTCTGGAATACCAATTCATGTTTATGGGGAGATAGGGACTGGAAAAACAAGCCTTGCAAAGAAGATAAGCCTAAGATTGGGAAAAAAATATAAGATAATTTATCTAAATGGGGAGGAGGATCCGAACCCGGATATAGAGAAAGAGATAAAGAAAAATTACGGCTTCTTTGATAGAATTAGAAAGAGGAAGATAATAGTTCTTCTCGACGAATCCCAAAGGTTTTCAGAAGATTTTATGAGAAAAATAAAGTATCTTTTTGATGAAGGAAGGATATATTCTTTTGCGACGTTTCAGATAGAAAAAACCCTAAAAAATGTTCCAAGTTCAATGTTGGACAGATTTAATTTAGAATCTATAGAGTTAAAGTCACCTCCTGAAGAGATAGTCAAGGAAATAGTGAAGATAAGATTGAAGGGAAAGGTAAAGATAGATGAGAGGGGGTTGGAGGTAATAATAAGGAGAAATAGAAGAAATGTGAGGGGGGTTCTGAAGACCTTACTTCACATCTTTTCTGTTCTCGGACCAAAGAAAGAATTGACATATGAGGACATCATGAACAACCTCCCCCCAACCCTAGAGACAAAAGAGGAAAAGATAAGACTATCAAATCAGCAAAAGCTTCTTGCAAGGAGTTTGCTTGAAGGACCAAAGACAATAAAGGAATTGGAGGAAGAACTGAATATTAGAAAGGAAACAATTGCGAAACAACTATCAAGGATGCTAGAAAAGGGATATTTGATAAAGAGAAGAGATGGAAAAAATGTTTATTATGAATTGAAAGAAGACGTTAAGAGGATATTGACAACAGAGTAGACGTTGTCAGGGTGGGTAGAAATAATCTGTCAACCTTTCCCTTCTCAGTATCTCCTTACCCAAAGCTGAATAATAAACCTTCTCTCCAAGTCTTTCCCCAAGAATTGATTTCAACCTTCCAATTCCAGCCCTTATTATATCTTCCCTACTCCTTATCCCAGCATTGTAAAGTATCCTTGCTCTCACCCTCCCAACGTTCTTTATTTTAACAAGATCCAGGAGTTCTTCCTTAACCCCCCACCTAAGCCTTTCAGAAACAATTTTAGCATACTTCGGATTCCCCTCTCCAGATACCTTCCATATTTCCCCTAAAGAATATGCAAGCCATTCAGATATGTTTGTTATTGTCCTAAGATCTCCAGGAGATATCCCAAATCTTTCCATTATAACTTTTTCAGGGACCTCATCTATCCAGCTCTTCAGTATTATTGTTAGTTTTATCTTTGAATAGAAATCTGACCAAAGCCAAGCTTCAGGTTCCTCCTCTGGTATGGATTCCCTGTTCCTCATATACCAGTCCCTCAGGATTGGGAATTCCTTTATTTCAAACTCAGGGAGGGGTTTTACCTCTTCCGAGCAGGATATCATGTAGAGGATGCATATATCATCCATCTTCTTTATCCTCCTCGATAACTCAAGCCAATTGTGGGCTGTCAATGGATCTATATACAGTTCCGAGATCCTCTTCCCAATCCTTGTTGGTAGATAATATCCCCTCTCTTCCCTTACAAAGTCCCACCCTATGAGGTCTTTGATGATCCTATCGCAGTAGTCAACCAATTTGTCGTTCTCGCCGAACTGATGACTAAAAAATGTCTTTCCCATGAAATTCTTCAGGGATTCTCTGTCATAAATAAAACCTTCTGATACTAATGCCAAAAGATGCATTCTTAGGACATTTTCAGAAAAAAGAGAGCTTTTTATTATGTTCAACTTCCCAGAATGATATTTTTTCCTTATTTCCTCAATCTCCTCTTCCTCTTTTGCGAATGTTATTGCCTCTCCATACTCTTCGTATCCAGGTCTTCCAGCCCTCCCAGCC
>CAZUOK010000013.1:0-10637 GCA_964622145.1 Candidatus Woesearchaeota archaeon
CTTTCCCCAATCCTTCTCCCTGTAAATCTTGTACGCTATTGCAAGCAGATAGGCAGGGTAAGATGCCTTTGAATACACCACCCCACAACAACCATTTCCCAGTCCAAGAGAGCAAACGGAAAGGACAGAATTTAAAGGAAGATACAGGATCATGTGGCAAAATCTCATAGGATTGCCATAAAAAACTCTGTACTGGATGTATTTTGTTCCATTAACTTTTCCTGCTATTATCCTGCCATCCTTGCACCTTGCTTTTCCATTTTTTGATTCCTCTAAAGTTTTTCTAAATTTTTCTAGTAATCCCTCCAGATATTTCCTTTCAAAATATATCCTCCTTCTTTTCAGAACGTTTTTGAACCTCTCAACGACTTTTTTGATATCCTTTTCCCCTTTCCATCCCGTTATCCATTGGTAGAGGGTTAGGCCATCTATCCTTATTGTCTTGTGTATTTCCTCAAGTTCCTTCTCTGAAGGTATCTGAAATCTTCCGTTATAATTTAGAGCTATTGACAAATCGTCATAGTATATCTCTTTGTAGTCTTCCTTGTTTGTTATTTCAAATCCAAAGGTTTCTGCCAACATCTTTGTAAAGTCATTTACGGGGCAAATTCTGTTTTCCTCACCAGCGCTTATTACCATTGCCTTAGCGATTTCTTTATCAAGGAAGTCTACAGCGCAAATCTCTGAGAAGACTTCATAAAAAAGCCTCGCCATTGTGTAGCTGTTGCGGGATAAAAGACCTGTTGTGGTAATGATGTTTTCATTTTTCTCTCCATTGGAACTGGGATATACGTCAGATATATAAATAAGGTCTCCGTTCCCTATAATTCCTCTAAATCCAACCGCAATTACTTTTCTATTCTCTTTCTTTATCTCATACATGTTCAGAAGATTGTGGGACTGTATCTGATACTTGTATCCCAGCCTCTTTAAGATCATAACGAGAAATATTGTCATTCTGTCCTTTCTTATGACAAAGAGAGGATTCTCATTCAGTATTATATCCACGAGGGTTTCCCTTACCCTCTTCACCAATGATAACTTTTCGGGGGTTTAACATAAATACTTTTCCTTTACCTTTATAAATGCATAATCAAAAGTCCTTGTCTGATGATCTGTCTGGGAATAGAATCAACAGCCCACACCCTTGGGATTGGGATAATGAATGATAGAGAAATACTTTCGGACGTTAGGAAGGTTTACAAGCCTGAGAAGGGAGGGATAATACCAAGTGATGCTGCAGAATTTATGGCAAGAAATGCTGGAGCTGCTTTAAAGGAAGCACTCGAGCATGCTGGCATAGGGATTGAAGACATTGATGTTGTTGCATTCTCAAGGGGGCCTGGGATGCAACCCCAACTTAGAGTTGGAGCAACCATCGCAAGGACAATTTCTCTGAAGCATGGAATCCCAATAGTTGGTGTGAATCACTGCATTGCCCACTTGGAAATCTCCCAATTGTTTGGTGCAAGAGATCCTGTAATGCTCTATGTTTCTGGTGGAAACACTCAGGTTATTGCATTTAACGAGGGGAAGTTTAGGGTTTTCGGGGAGACTGAGGATATAGGTCTTGGGAATTTCTTGGATGTAATTGCAAGGGAGATGGGATTGGGATTTCCCGGTGGTCCTAGAATTGAAGAGCTTGCAAAGAATGGAAAACAATACATAAGATTACCATATACTGTGAAGGGGATGGATGTGACTTTTGGAGGAATGCTGACTTATGTGAAGAATCTCTTGAAAAGTGGGAAGTACAGGGTTGAGGATATCTGCTATTCCATCCAAGAGACAGCATTTGCAATGGTAATAGAGGTTTCTGAGAGGGCTATTGCGCACCTGGGAAAGGATGAATTCATAATAACTGGTGGTGTTGCTGCGAACGAGAGGTTGAGGGAGATGGGAAGGATAATGTGTGAAGAAAGAGGGTGCAAGTTTATAGAAATTCCTAAGAAATATTGTGTTGACAATGGGGTCATGATCGCTTGGCTCGGGATTCTTGTTTACAAATCGAGAGGACCCGATAGACTTGAGGACACAAGGATAGATAGGTACTGGAGGGTGGAAGATGTGGAGGTAACTTGGAGATAACTTTATTAAGTTCACTACTATAAAGTAAATTATGAATCTGCTTGTGGTGTCCGGACTTCCAAAGGAAAGATTAAGGGAGGATTACGAAAGGAAGGAGTATGGGGATGTAATTATCCTTTCAAAGAAAGACAAGTACATTTTGAACCTACCAGATGTTGTAAGGGGAGAAACACTGAAAAACATTATGAAGGTACTTGAGGACCTTTTGAAAGATGTAAAAGAAGTCTCTCTCTATGTATTAAAGAGAAAGGATCTCCAATATCTATCCTTTATCACAGCGTATATCTTGACTAAAAATAAGAAGCCTGTGGTGAGAACACCTTACGGGAAACTGCCAAATGTAGCTGTTTACAGGAGCTTCTTTGAGATGATAAAGGATGAAATTATAGAGGAAGATCTTAGAGGATTTGAGGTAAGCCCAGAGGTCCTAGGTCAAGCAATATCAGAAATCTGTAACAAATACGTAGGGGGGAAACATGAGGCAAAGAAACCAGATGTAAGGGTCGGTATTATAGGGATAGATGTTGTCTATGAAATCTTCGGGATAGAACCGGAAAGGAATATAAGCATTATTCTGGAGGTGTGAGGGATGAGTCTTGAGGAAATGTTAGGTCTACTATATCCAGAAAAGGATGTTATTCCAGTAATTTTGGTTGGAGAAATTGGAGTTGGAAAAACAACTTTAACAAGGGCTATCATAAAGTATTATGGGGAAAAAGTAACAGCAATCCTCAATGAATTTGTGGACGAATTTTACAAAAAGACGGTTATTCCTGGCTGGTTTGTGATAGATGCATCTGAAGGTATGGATGCCATAATTGTAAACACAGCTGGAGATATGAGGTATTATCCAATAGCATTGGCATTTGCCCCTGCCTTGGGTTCTATTATTACTGATTCCTACAGAAGAATGTATCCTATTAAAGTCCTCTTCCTCTTCAAGGCAAACAACTTGGATACCATTAAAGGAATGCTTCCAGCTCTTTACATATCAAAAATGCTCCTATCATTTCCAAAGGAGACAGGAATAGAAGAGGTAAATGTTGAGATATATCCCGTCATGACTTTCATTGACAAGGTTAGCAACCTAAAAGGAGTTTTGGAGGAGGCTAAAAAGAGACTTCCTGGGGTTTATGAGGATATAGTTGAAGGTGTATACGCTTGCTTGAAAGCTGTTGAAGAGAAAAGAGAAGTACTCAGTGCTTTAAGGGATATAAAGAAAAAAGTAGAAAAGTTTCTAGAAAAGCTGGATTATAGGGGGCTGGAGGAACTGAAGGAGGATCTGAGGATATCATATATAAACAAAGTCCTTGAGAAGGCTTATATGGAAAGAGACCGCATTTGGAAAGAGGAGAAAAGAGAAGAAAAATTTAGATTTGAAGCATGGGATAGAAATATAAAAGTGATTCCCCATTATGAAGTATACCCCATCTGCCCTCCTGCGTTGACGGAGGAAATAAAATACAAAGACCAAAGGGAAAATCTTGAAAGGATATTAAAAGATATTGGGATCATCCCAAATAAACCTGTCTAGCAAGCTTTCCATATTTCCTATATCTTTCGGCATCGCAATAAATCTCAAACAGAAGTCTTTCTAAGTGATAGTTTTCTTTTAGAATATTCTTCTTTAATTTGTACATCCCCCTCCCTACCTTCTCCACAATCCCTATTTTGACGAGCATCCTAAGGAGATCTTTTGTAACTCTTTTGGGATCTTTGTAATATTCCCCAAGGATCTTCTTAGAATCATAGGAGAGATCTTCCTCTACTTCTCTTAAGCTTCTCGGACATCTTTTCAAGTATCTCAATATCTTTATAAGCATCCTCAGAACGGCTCTTGGTTTTCCAGGTTCTCCATTGATTGATCTTATCAGTAAATTTCCGTACCTTCTATAGTATCCGAGAGTATTCTCTTTTATTGCTTTCAAGATCTCTTCCCTGTCCAAGAAGATATCTACAGAGTACTTCAAGATATCCTCAAACAAATCCTTGGTAGATTTGTCTTTAAGATGATAATCCGGAATACTTTTTAGAAATTCTTCGAGCTTTTCCCTTAGGATGTCCCTTCCCATATCTATTGCTATCACAAACATACAAATCACTGATGCGGGGGCCGGGATTTGAACCCGGGTAGGCCCTACGGCCAGCGGATCTTGAGTCCGCCCCCTTTGGCCTGGCTCGGGCACCCCCGCACTACGTTGTTATTTCTTTATACAATTCCTCCAACTCCTTTTTTAACCTTTCTAGTGAACTTATATACTCTTCTTTTCTTACCTTTGGAATTTCCTTAACGACAACTCTTCTTGGCTTTTCTTCTTTCTTTTTCTTCCTTTCAATCTCAGGCAACTTCTTCTTAAATCTATCAATTAGTTCTATAGTGTCCTCAATACTCTTCTTCAATCTTTTTTTCAATTCTAGTTCCTTTACCTTTATCTCTGCTATTTGCTCCAAAACCTTCTCAATTTCTAGGACTTTTCCTTTATACTCTCCTACTTTTTGAAAGACCTCACCCGCTTTTGGAATTCTGACATACAGCATATTGAGAAATACTCCCCCTCTCTATTTAAACTTTTACTCTGGGAAGAGCCAAGAGATTGTTTCTTCAATTTCTTCCTCAGATATTGAACAACCGGAGAATCTCAGAGCCCATAGTCCACCTTCAAGTATTTCTTTCTTCATAGGGATATCCTTGAAATACCCCTTTCTAAAAAGATAAACAAATAGGTCAGCACTCCTAACAACCCTAATATCCCTTGTCATATCCTCCCATTCCTCAAGAGCACTCTTGTTTACTCTTATCCTTCTGTGTGTTTTTGACTCAATAATCTCTCTCAGTCTCATAGGATCCTCTATCAGCAACCTCATCGTCTTTTCATCTATCCCAACGAGAGGTAGATCTAGTTTCTTTGCTATGAGGACCGTCTCAACTTCTCCACTGTGCACAATCTCAACACTTTTTTTCCCATAGAGGAATATTCTATTTGCGAGCTCAATGTAATATTCCAATTCATCCTTATCGATTGGATAAATCTTTATTTTACCTTCATTTATTCTTTTGAGTATTCTTATAGCCTGATATTTGTGCCTTCTTCCTCTTAAAGCCCTCTCAATAGTTTCTGTATAGACAGACCTCCCTATGTAAAATCCCAAGTCTTCTGAAAGCCTGTCTATCAGTTCTAGCATGCAATTCAAAGCCAAAGAAATAATAAAGCTGGAATCAAGGGATATCCCCTTCATTCCAGCACCTCCTCCAATTCCTTCTGTCTTTCTTTAACATCCTTTGTCTTTACATTTCCATCATGTATGTTTGTCTTCCCAATGTATTCCATGAGTTCCCAGACGGTTATTCCAAGAAGGTGGGCCGTCTTTTCAAGGGAAGGACCATGCTCATATATCCTTGATCCTTTTTTTATTCTAGCCTTCTCGAGTACGTAGTCTATATACATCTTGTAGTGTTCTTCGGATGTCCATATTTCTGTTTCAATACTTTTCATTTCCCTTTCAAAACCTTCAAGATTCTCTTCTTCAATACACTTTATAGCGTTTTTTATTCTTCTTTTAACATCTCTCAAGAACTTGTCCCAATCGGGATGATGTAATTTGACCTTCTCCCTTTCAAGAATCTTTGCAAGCGCGTATACTATTACGGCTGTCATTATTGAATAAGGATCCTGGTAGAGGGTTGCGTTATGAATTACATGATCGCTAACACTCTTTAACTTGTTTATCTCTCCCTTCTCCAAACACTCCAAAGCCTCTTTTAGGAGGGACTTTATATCTTCAAGCACCTTCTTCACACCGCCATTATCTCATTAACTTTATAAAAAAGTATCGGGGAAAAGCTACTGTGATGAAGGTGAACACCCTCTGACCTGATGATGAGGAGGGTAGCTTCTGATCCCTTAAAAGCTTTTTATAATCTCCTCCCTTGGATTATGGCATGTTTAGACAAAAAATTCTAAAGAAGGTTACCAAAGCAAGGGATTTTATTTGGTCTTTGGAAGAGAGGGCTCTGGTTTAAGAAGGGAGGAAGTAGAGTCTTGTAATCTCATGTCAACCATTCCAACAAATGGCAAAGGGGGAGTTTTAAGTCTAGCAATGGCTGCTGCAATATATCTCTATAAACTCACAAAGGGGAATTTTTAAAAATTTGAGAAGTGCAAACAATACTGGTGGCCGCGGTAGCTCAGTGGCAGAGCGTCGGGCTGTGGACCCGAAGGTCCCGGGTTCGAATCCCGGCCGCGGCCTGCAAAGTTTATAAGTTTGGTTCTTGTATGAGATTGGTATGAGGGAAGAGAAAAAAGAGGTAAGATTAAAAGTCGTTGAGGCTCATTCGGATGATGTTGGGAAAGGGATTGTAAGGATTGATGATAATTACCTTAGAACTCTTGGAATTCTCCCCGGAGATTTCGTTGAGATAGTTGGGAAGAGATCCACTGTTGCCATAGCTGAGAGGGCTCATCCAAATGATAGGGGATTACCAATAATAAGGATGGATGGTTACACAAGGAGAAATGCAAGGGTTGGGCTCGGAGATTATGTAATCGTTAGAAGGGCTGAGGTAAAGGAGGCAAAGAGGTTGGTAATAGCTCCTGCTGAAAAGGGTGTTAGGATAACAATACATCCAGATTTGATAAAGGAGTATTTGGTTGGAAGACCCTTTACAAAAGGAGACATATTTGTTGTTGGGAAGAGAAGAAGGAGAAAGAGGTTCTTTTCGGACGAGTTTGATGAGCTCATATCTTTCTTTGAAGAAGACTTCTTCGGTTTTACCTTTCCAAAGATAACCTTTGTCGTTGTGAACACATATCCCTCGGGATACGTCTACGTAACGGATGTAACACACATAGAGGTTCTTCCCCAGGCAGTGGAGATTAGGGAGGAGGCTATACCAAGAGTTACATATGAGGACGTTGGGGACCTTGAAGAGGCAAAGCAAAAGATAAGAGAAATTGTTGAATTACCATTGAGACATCCAGAACTGTTTGAAAGACTTGGAATAGAACCACCGAAAGGAGTTCTTCTCTATGGTCCTCCAGGTTGTGGTAAAACACTTTTAGCAAAGGCTGTTGCAAACGAATCTGAAGCCCATTTTATTCCAATAAATGGTCCGGAAATTGTCTCGAAATGGGTTGGGGAAGCTGAGAGGAGGCTAAGAGAAATATTTGAGGAGGCTGAAAAAAATGCACCTTCAATAATATTTATTGATGAATTGGATGCTATTGCTCCAAAAAGGGAGGAAGTTGTTGGAGAGGTTGAGAAGAGGATTGTTGCACAGTTGTTAGCTTTGATGGACGGATTAAAAGCTAGGGGAAGGGTAATTGTAATAGGGGCAACGAACAGACCTGAAGCACTTGATCCAGCCCTTAGAAGACCTGGGAGATTTGACAGAGAAATATTTATTGGTCCTCCAAACAGGGAAGGAAGGGTTGACATCCTAAGAATCCATACAAGAAATATGCCATTAGATCTTTCGGATATTGAGTTGACGAAGGAGGAAATGGAGGAAATTGAGAAGGAATCGATAGATGAGGAAGAGAGGAGGAGAAGGATAGAAGAACTAAAGAGAAAGAAATTCTTGGAGAAGATAGCAGATGTTACTTATGGATTTACTGGGGCAGATCTTGCCGCTCTTTGTAAGGAGGCCGCTATGAATGCTCTAAGAAGGATTTTACCTGAAATAAAGGAAAAGGTAAGAGAGGGGGAGCCAATTCCGGAAGAAATTCTTAGAAAACTTGTTGTAACAATGGATGACTTTAAGGAAGCCTTGAAGATTGTGAGACCAAGTGCACTGAGGGAGGTTCTTGTTGAAATACCAAAGGTAAAATGGGAGGACATTGGAGGTCTTGAGGATGTTAAACAAGCATTGAGAGAGGCTGTTGAGTGGCCTTTAAAGTATCCTTCAGGATTCAAGAGGATGGGGATAAAGCCTCCAAAGGGAATTCTCCTTTACGGACCTCCAGGAACTGGTAAAACACTTTTAGCAAAGGCTGTTGCAAATGAATCTGGGGCAAACTTTATCTCTGTAAAAGGGCCGGAGGTTCTTTCGAAATGGGTTGGAGAATCTGAGAAAAAAATAAGAGAAATATTCAATAGGGCTAGGATGGTGGCTCCTTGTATAATATTCTTTGATGAAATAGATGCCATCGCTCCAATGAGGGGTCTAGATGTCAATAGGGTCACAGACAGAATTGTGAATCAATTGTTGACTGAAATGGATGGACTGGAGGAATTGGCTGATGTTGTTGTGATTGCTGCAACGAATAGGCCAGATATTTTGGATCCAGCACTCCTTAGACCTGGAAGATTTGATAGGAAGATATACGTACCACCTCCGGATGAGGAGGCAAGGTATGAGATATTCAAAGTACATACAAGAGGAATGCCGCTAGCAGAGGACGTTGACCTCAAGGAACTTGCAGAAAGGACCAAATTCTACACCGGAGCAGATATTGAGGCGGTTTGTAAGGAGGCTGCAATCCTGGCGATGAGGGAAGCTTACGAAAAGGGATATCTAAAGAAGTTGCAGGATCTTGAGGAGAGGAAGAAGAAGCTTGAGGATAGGATAAGGTTTAATAGGGAGGATAAGGAGAAGATAAAGGAGCTTGAAGAAGAGTTAAAGAAAGTAAACGAAGAAATACAAGAAGTTCTTGAGAAGATGAAGGTTAGAAAAGATCACTTCGAGAAGGCATTGCAAAAGGTCCCACCATCCCTTAATGAGAGGATAGTAGAGTTCTACGAAAACCTTGGGAAACTTTTACAGGAGGGGAGGATAGGGGAGAGAAAAGGACCGACATACTTCAGATAGTTTTTTAAATCTTTATTAATAAATCTTGAGGTATGAACCTGAAGAGGTTGAGTGATGTTGAAGGAATGAAGGTATACACAGAGGATGGCCTTTTGTATGGAGAGATAAGGGATGCTATAATAATGAACAACAGAGTAGTCGGGTGGAAGATAGAATCCATCCCAGGATCCATTCTGCAAAAGGCAATGCCAGATATAGGAGGAGTAATAATACAGCACAGGTTTGTGAAGGCTATAGGGGATATAATGATCATATCCAGCATGGTGATCCCAACTGAGGAGGGAGGAGAGGAGGGCTGAGGAATTTCCAGAACTGGATTTTGAGACAACAGAAGAAATAGAGGTTCCAGAGAAGATAATAGATCAAGTTATAGGGCAGGATCATGCTGTAGAAATAATAAAGCTTGCTGCTAAGGAAAGGAGGCATGTTCTCCTAATAGGAGAGCCTGGGACAGGTAAATCAATGTTAGGACAAGGAATGGCTGAACTTCTTCCTGTAACAAACCTTGAGGATGTTGTTGTCTTCCCAAATCCAAAGGATCCCTACCATCCGATTGTGAAGACATACCCCGCTGGGGAGGGAAAGAAGGTCGTAGAAGAGTACAAGAGAAGGATATTTCTGATACAAAGGAGGTCATCAGATTGGTTTCAGTTCTTGGTATTCTTTGTTTTGATGGCTGCCTGGATAATATTAGACTACTTTGTCTATGTTGAAGCAAACCCTGTATTGAAGGCAGCAAAGATAATATCTGGGACCATCTGGATGGCAATCTTACTCTTGTTCTTTCTCACTTTTTTCTCTATTAGGCAAATGCAAAATCCCGTTGTTAGGAGGCAATATCAAAACATCCCAAAGCTGTTGATAGACAATTCGGACAAAAAAACAGCCCCATTTGTTGATGCTACAGGATTGCATGAGGGAGCTTTGCTTGGGGATGTACTTCATGACCCTTTCCAATGTTTTGGGGGAGAAAACTTTGTGTTTCTTGTAAAGGATGATAAAGTATTGCCCGTTAGAGTAGAGGATCTTGTTAATGGAATATTTAAGAAAAACAATAGAATTTTGAGAAGAATTTATGGAGATAAGGTTATTGAGGCGGTTT
The DNA here is from genome assembly GCA_964622145.1 of Candidatus Woesearchaeota archaeon. GTDB lineage: Archaea > Nanobdellota > Nanobdellia > CAYMVK01 > CAYYFB01 > CAZUOK01. Next base: position 9,999 of record CAZUOK010000013.1, read on the forward strand.
TCCTCGATAGGCCCTTGTACATCTTGGGTCTTAAGGATGGGAAGTTATCTCCTGTTAGGGTGCTGTCGGTAAACAGGAGGATTGGGAAGCAGGAAATAATAAGTTTGAATTGTGGGGATGTCTGGATAAAGGTAACCCCAGAGCATGGAGTATTTACAAAAGATCTGGATGTTGTGAGGGCGGAAGAAATAAACTCGGATGTCTTTTACAAATCCTTTGAGGATATCACCGTCCTTCGAAAAGAAGATGTCGTAAAGACGTATGGGGAAGAAGAATTGAGAAAATACAAGCAGTATTTGAATTGGAGAAAATTCAAAGAGAAAAATCCTGATACAGGATGGAGGAGAGCCTCAAGAATCCTTAACATACCCATTTCGAGGACTAGGTGGTGGGAGAGGGGGATGAGACCAAATTCCATAAAGCTCTTGGAGAGATTGAAGAAGAGAAAACTAATACCATTGAAGTTGTCTGATAGGAGGTTGAAGACAATAGCAAGAATACTTGGAGCCCTCTTTGGAGACGGAAGCATTGACAAAAGGATGAATTGCCTTTCCTTTATTTCTTCGGAGATCAATGCAATAAAGAACTTTCTAAAAGACTTGAAAGAAGTGTTTGGAGATTTTAACTATGAGATAAGGG
>CAZUOK010000014.1:0-10402 GCA_964622145.1 Candidatus Woesearchaeota archaeon
AAACTCAACCCACACTTATTTAACACTGGAGGGGTCTTGGAACAACACCGGGTGGAGCGGGGCAAGGTATATTTTGAGTAAGCCTCTGGATGAGAAGTGGTACTTCCTTGCAGGAAAATACGATGGAAACAATCTATATCTTTATTTGAATGGAAGGTTGGTTGCAAAACTAGAAAATGTAGGTCCAAACACAAGGAATGTAAAGGACATTCACATAGGGGAATGGTTGTATCCAGGTTCAGGTCCTTTTTATGGTATTTTGGATGACATTAGGATATACAACAGGTCCCTGAAGGATTCGGAGATAAGGGATCTTTACTACAGAATACACCTTGTCATAATGAATCCTAGTAATTCCGAAATAGATCTGAACAATTCCTATGTAACAATAAACGATTGCGGAAAATATATGATATACAACGAGAGTTTTGTAACAAATACCGGAAGCTCTACCATTGGTCCTGGAGAGATTGTTGTGGTAAAGATATCTCCAGATCCTTGTGGTATAAAGGTTGGGGAGAATGAGGTTTGTATCCTGACGAGGGTTAGCAAGATTTGTAAAGAGCTTTATTACAAGTGATATACATGGGGAAGGATCTGTACGTTAAGGACATTTTAAGGGATGAGCTTGTTGGGAAAGAGGTATCTGTAAAGGGGTGGGTTTATAGGAAAAGAGAGTTTAAGGACAAAGTATTTATTGTTTTGAGAGATTCCACAAACATAATACAGTGTGTTGTTAAAAGGGAAAATGTTTCTGATGATTCTTGGGAAGACTCCTTGAAAATACAAATAGAAGGATCATTGGAAGTAAAGGGAATTGTTAAAAGGGACGAGAGGGCTCCAACTGGTTATGAGATAGAAGTGAAAGAGTTAAAAGTATTTGATTATGGAGATCCATTTCCCATCCTTGGAAGGGAAACCCCAGACACAATACAGAAGTACAGGCATCTCTGGATAAGGAACAGGAAGTTTACAGCAACGATGAAGGTAAAACATAGTCTTTTAAAGAATTTAAGGGAATGGTTTATAAGTGATGGGTGGTGGGAGGTCCATCCTCCAATCCTTGTTGGGAATGCTTGTGAGGAAACAACAACATTGTTCGAGGTCAATTACTTTGGAAGAAAGGCATTTTTATCCCAATCTGCACAGCTCTATCTAGAAGCATTGATATATTCTCTTGAGAAGGTTTTCTCGATTACTCCAAGTTTTAGGGCTGAGATGTCAAGAACGAGGAGGCATTTACATGAATACTGGCACTTTGAGATAGAGGCTGCATGGTATACACTGGAAGATCTGATAAAAACAACCGAAGAAGCATTGAAGTATGCTATTGGGAAGACATTGGAGGAAAGGAGGGAGGAGTTTGAACTGATTGGGAGGGATGTTCAGAAATTGAGGAAGGTTTTGGATGAATCATGGGTAAGGATGAAGTATAGAGAAGCTATTGATATATTACAATCAAAGGGGGTGAACATAGAGTATGGTCAGGATCTTGGAGCTGATGAGGAAAGGGTCCTTACAATGGAGTTTGAGGTTCCGATATTTTTGATGTACTATCCCAGGGAGATAAAAGCCTTTTATATGTATGAAGTCGGGGATGGGACTGTGAAAAACTTTGATCTCCTTGCTCCAGAGGGTTATGGGGAGATCATTGGAGGTTCTGAGAGGGAGTGGAGGTATGAAATATTGAGGAAGAAGATAGAGGAATGGGGGCTGAATAAATTAAAAGTCAAGATAGGGGATGAGGAAATTGAGGCTTACAAGTGGTATGAGGACCTTAGGAAGTATGGGAGTGTACCCCACTCTGGTTGGGGTCTTGGATTGGAGAGATTCACCATGTGGGTTTGTGGGCTGGAACATATAAGAGATTCCATACCCTTCCCAAGGCTTAGGGGGGGATGGTTGTATCCATAACTTTATAAAAGAGAATGGGGATATTCAAAGAAATCTTTATAAGCTGGAGACTGCTGGAAATCAAAATCCGGAGGTTCTGGTGATAAGCATGGAAAGAAAGACGGGCACAACAATTGTTGGGATAAAGGGAAAGGATTTTGTAGTGCTGGCTGCTGAGAGACAGGAAACATATGGACCTATGAAATACTTGGAAGCAAGGAAGATTATAAATATATACAAAGATATCTGGATGGCAACGGCAGGAATGGTTGCTGACATAATACATCTTGGAAGGATCCTAAGCCTTGAAGCCAGGAGGTTTGAACTGGAGAGGGGATACCCACCAACAGTAAGGGCTATGGCAACCCTTCTATCAAACTACCTCTATTCAAAAAGGTTTGATTTCCAGCAATTCACGGCAGCCTTCATAGTGGGTGGTAAAGATTCGGAGGGATTTCATCTTTTTGTTTTGGGATCTGCTGGAGAAATACAGGAAATAGATAAATATGTAGCTGAGGGTTCTGGTATGTTTTATGCACTCCCAATATTAGATTCGGAATACAGGGAAGATATGACAGAGGAAGAGGCGGTTGAACTTGCTGTTAAGGCTGTTAGAGCTTCTGTTAGGAGGGATATCTTCTCTGGAAAGGCCATAGATGTTTGTTTGATAAACAAGGAAGGATCAAAGCTTATGGAGAGAGTGGAAGTAGAAAAAGTGGTTAAAAATGCAGGTTCTGGAGGAAATAAAGAATGAAATAGGGAGATACATAAAAGATGTTAAGTTTGAGGTTGCAAACATAATATTGTACACAGATAACAAGGTCTTTTTCCTAAATTCAAGACCAAAGATACTAGAGCTTGTGAATAAACTAAAGAAGAGAATAGAGGTCAGGATGGATCCAGATTTTCTTATGAGTGAGGGGGAGGCTGAGAAGAAGATAAGGGAGATAATACCAAAGGAGGCTAGAATACAGAACATATTCTTTGATTCCAGGAGGTCTGTCGTTGTCATTGAGGTTGAGAAGCCAAATGTCGTTACAACACAGATGTTGGAAGAAATAAGGAGAAGAACACTTTGGACCCCAATAATAAGGAGGGCTCCGATAGAGAAGACTCCTGTTATACAGGCTGTAAAACAGATATTGTATCAGAACTCTGAGTACAGAAGGAAGTTGATGCATGAGATAGGGGAGAAGATATATTACTCAACATGGAGGAAGGACAGGAGGTATTTTATAAGAACAATTATGCTCGGTGGGACAAGGGAAGTTGGAAGGAGCTCCATATTAATACAAACTCCAAATTCAAAGATACTTCTGGATTGTGGGATAGGTTTCAATCCTGTTGATCCATTTCCAAGGTTTGACATGGCAAATATAAGTTTGAATGAGATAGATGCCATTATAGTTACTCATGCTCACCTGGATCACATAGCCCTTGTCCCGTATTTGTTTAAGATGGGATACGATGGCCCCGTCTACATGACGGAACCTACGAGGGATATAGGTACACTGATTTGTATGGATTTCGTAGATGTCATGAAGTCTGAAGGTGGAGAACCCCTTTATTCATCAAAAGACATAAGGGAGATGCTGAAGCACACCATAACAATACCATATGAGGTTGTTACGGACATAACACCAGATATCAGATTGACATTCCACAACGCCGGTCACATCCTAGGATCTTCAATGGTACATCTAAACATTGGAAACGGGACACATAATGTCCTTTACACAGGGGACTTCAAATTTGGAGAAACATTTCTGTTAGATCCTGCCGTAAATGAATTCAAAAGGCTTGAAACACTAATAATAGAAAGCACTTATGGATCTTCTTCCGATGTTGGGCAGTCCAGGAAGGAAGCACAAAAGGAGCTTATAGAGACTATAAAGAGGACAATTGAGAGGGGTGGGAAAGTTCTTGTCCCTGTCTTTGGTGTTGGTAGGGCACAGGAAATAACTTTGGCAATAATAGATGCGATATCTAGAAAAGAACTTCCTGTTGATCTCCCTGTCTATTTGGATGGAATGATATGGGACATAACAGCCCTGCATATTTCTTATCCGGAGTATATGAAGAAGGACCTCTATCGTAGGATAATGGAGGGAGACAATCCATTTAAATACGAGAATGTGATAAGGGTTGGGAAGAAGGCTGAGAGGATGCAGTTGATAGAGGAGAAGGGGCCTGGGGTTATCCTGGCAACATCTGGCATGCTTGTTGGTGGTCCTAGCATAGAGTATCTTAAGGGGCTTGGATGGGATGCTAGAAATACACTTGTATTTGTGACCTATCAGGCTGAGGGGACTCTTGGAAGGAAAATACTGGATGGATTGAGGGAAATACAGTTCTTTGAAGAGGGAAAAATGGTTGCAATGAAGTTGGAACTTGAGATAAAGAAAATTGAGGGATTCTCTGGGCATTCTAATAGGAAAGAGATAGAGAATTATCTTGAAAAGCTTGAACCAAAGCCGAGAAGGGTGATTGTTGTTCATGGGGAAAGGGAGAAGTCTGTTGATCTTGCAAAATATATAAACAAAAAGTATAAGATTGAGACAAATGTACCTAGGGTTGGGGATGCCCTCAGGATAAGGTGATGGTCTTGCCGGAGGAAGAGGAAGTGTTTAAGTGGAAAGAGGAGTTTGAGGGGGTTATCGATCCTATGGAGCTTTATAGAATCTGCAAAGAGTTCCTGGAGGATGCCTTAAAGTATGATGTTTATGAGGAGGAGTACAAGGTGATATCTGAGAATTCGAAGAAGAAACATTCATGGAGGTGGAAGGTTGAGAAAGAATACGATGAATTCACATCAAGCGCAAGCATGTTTGAAGTTGAAGTTGAGTACGAGGAGAGAGAAGCTGTACTTCCTACTGGGGAGAGGGTAAAGGTGAAGAAGGGAAAGGGGACAGCAACCTTTAAGGGAGTACTAAAGAAGGATCTTGACAAGCTTGGGAAATCAGGCCCTGCATACCTGTTCAGGAAGGTTTTTGAGAACGTCTTCTATGGGGGAACCTATAAAAAGTGGAAGAATACATTGAAGGAGGATTCCTTAAAACTTAGAGAGAAGATAAGGGAGTACGTGGGAGGGATAGTATGATATACGAGAGGATAATAAGGGAGGATTCGGAGTACTCTCCAAGCGAAATCAAAAAGAGGATAATTGAGGTATTTTCGAAAAAAGGATACGACTACTTAGAGACATCGAACAAGAGGAATGTTAAAATAACAAAAAATGGGGAAATATTTGAGTTTGGCTTCTCAATACTATTTGAGAAGGTTGTTCCTGGTTGGAGGGACAAGGACTGGAAATATGTTGTAAGTGTGAAGTTCAATTCCTCGGGTGTCCCCTCCGGAAAGGGTTATGAAAGGTTTGTTGGAAGATATGAAATAAGGATTGTTGGGGGGGTGGAACACAAGAAGGAGCTCACAACAGTCCATCACAATCCCTTTATTTTGATTCTGCAGAGGGTATTTGGAAGAAAGCCTGAGGATATTTATTCTGATGTTAGGGAGGCTTTAAGAAGGGAAATTGATGAAATAAAGAAGGAAATGCTTGGTTTTCTGTGATGTAATATGGAGGTAGTTAGGGTGGGAAAGAGAGGGCTCCACCCTGGGATGATATCTGAGATAAAGAGACAACTGGAGGAGAAGGGAGAGGTAAAGGTAAAGTTTTTGAAGAATATTGTGAGGAACAAGAAGGAATTTGAGAGATTTGTTGGAGAACTCTTGAAGCAGTTGGGGGATGTTGAAGTGTTGGAGAAAATAGGTCATACCGTTGTGCTAAGAAAATTTTATAAAAAGAGTGGGAAGAGTTGATGATTTATGCCAACCGTCTTTGATGTTGATCCGTTTGAATTGATAATGAGGGCAAAGGAGAAGTTGAAAGAGTTTAAGGAGCTCACACCTCCAGATTGGGCAAAGTTTGTGAAGACTGGGGCCCACAAGGAAAGACCCCCTGAGCAGGAGGATTGGTGGTGTATAAGGGCTGCCGCAATACTTAGGACACTTTATGTCCATGGTCCGCTCGGTGTTTCAAGGCTTAGGAAAAAGTACGGTGGAAGAAAGAGGCATCTAAACTCTCCTGAGAAGAAGGTTAGGGGATCTGGGGCGATAATAAGGAAGATATTACAACAGTTAGAGGCTATAGGGTTTGTTAGGAAGGTAAATGAAGGGAAGAAGTAGGGGAGGGAAATAACTTCTGAGGGAAGGAGTTTTCTTGACAAGATAGCTGCAGAGATTTGGAGGGAGAAGCATGGATCTTGAAGAAATAAAGGCTAAGAAGTTGGAGGAACTGAAAAGGAAGCTGGAGGAGAAGAGGAGATTGGAGTCTATAAAGAGGGCAATACTCCTGAAAGTATTGACACAGGACGCTAGGGAAAGGCTTGCAAGGGTAAGGCTTGTGAAACCAGAACTTGCGGAATACGTTGAGAACTTTTTGATTGGATTGTATCAGGCTGGTAAGATAGAAAAGGTGGATGATGCCACTTTGAAGAAACTGCTTGGGGAAATCTATAAAAGGACAAAGAAGGAGACGAACATAAAGATAATAAGGAAGTGATTGATATGGCAAGGAACAAGCTGAGCTCCTTAAAGACTAGGTTGTCAAGTGCGTTGAAAGAAAATAGGGCTCCACCAGTCTGGGTACTTTTCAAGAAGTTTGGGATAGGTAGGGGGAGAAGGATTCCTCTTTCAAGGATTAGGAGGAGGAGACATTGGAGAAGGACGAAGTTGAAGGTGTGAGGGATGGAGAGGGTTTATACGGTTCCTCTGAAGCTTGGGTGGTTGAAGGTATCCAGATGGCAGAGGGCAAAGAAGGCGGTAAAGTTTTTGAGAGAGTTTGCCTTGAGACACATGAAGGGTAAGGAAGTTGTTATAGATCCTAAAGTGAACAAGGAAATATGGAGTAGGGGTGCTAGGAACCCTCCAAGGAAGATAAAGGTGATTATGGAGAAGAAGGATGATGTGATCTATATAAAACCATTTGGGGTGAAGACCTATGAGGTTCCTGGTGAGGGGGAAGTTCAGGCTAAGAAGGAATCTTTGGCAGAAGTTTCAGAAGGAGGTGGAGGCGAAGAACGAGGAGGAAGCGATACACAAAGTGATGTCTCAAATAGGGGGGAATCACAAGGTGAAGAGACATCACATAAAGATCGAAGAGGTGGAGAGAATTGAATGAAGAGATATATTACATCCAGGAGAGGATAGAGGCTTTGAGAGAATACTTAAATGAGTTGCAATTGAGGAAGCTTGAATACGAAATGACGAAGAGAAATTTAAAACAATTGAAGGAAGGGGATGAAATACTTGTACCTTTGGGGTCTGGTATCTTCTTCAATGCAAAGGTTGGGAGGATAGAGAAGGTATTTGTGAATATAGGGGCGGACGTTGTGATGGAGAAGGAGGTTGAGGAGACGATAAAGATAATAGATGAACAGATAAAGAAGATTGACAAGGCAATAGATGAGACGATGGAGGAATTGAATTACTGGTATGGGATGTTAGAGGAGTATGCTAAGGCTTCTAAGAAATAGTTTGAACAAGGTTATTGATAGGATTTCTAGGGAAGATATTACGGAGGAAACCGTTGAGAAGGTCTTTGACGAATTGGAGTTTGAGCTTATAAATGCAAACGTTGCGGTAGATGTTATTGATGAGATTAGGGAAAGGTTGAAGGAGAAGGTGTTGGGGGAGAGGGTTGGGAGGTTCTCAAAGAAGGACTTCCTGAGGAAGGCCCTGAGAGAGATTGTATCGGAGATCTTAATTGAGGGGGATCCTGAAGATCTCTTCAGAAGGCTCTCAGAGAAGAAACCAGTAATAATACTTTTAATGGGGATAAATGGTGTTGGAAAGACATTAACATGTGGAAAGCTGGCAAATTACATAATAAAAAGAGGATATTCTGTTGTATTCTCGGCTTCTGACACATTTAGAGCGGCAAGCATAGAACAACTCGAAGAGATAGCAAAGAAGATTGGTGTTAGGGTGATAAAACACAAGTATGGTGCAGATCCGGCTGCGGTGGCATTTGATGCGATAAGGTTTGCTGAGGCGAATGGGATAGACTTCGTGATAATAGACTCCGCGGGTAGGATGCACACCGATAGAAATCTTATGGAAGAGCTGAAGAAGATAAGGAGGGTTTCTAGACCAGATTTTACCATGTTGGTTCTGGACTCTCTAACAGGAAACGATTCTGTCAACCAGGCGAAGAGCTTTTTAGAGGTAGGATACGATTACATAATACTTACAAAGTTTGATCTAGATGAGAAGGGTGGGACGGCGATATCCGTATCCTTTGTATCAAAGAAGCCAATAATATTTTTGGGAATGGGACAGGGATTAGAAGATCTTAAACCCTTTAGAAAGGAAGAAATATTGAGGATGGTGTTTGGGGAGTGATCTTCTTAACCTCAAGGGATCTTAGGAAGATACTTCAAGCGAAAGGACCTGTTGAAATACTTGAGTTTAATCTTAGGAAGGTTAAGGTAGATCCCAACAAGGTAAAACCTCTGATAAAGAAATCCCATCTGAAAGATGAGGAAAGCTATTTTGTCTTTGATGGAGAATCTCTGAGGAAGTTTGGCTTCTTTTCTGGAGGCCTTTATTATAAACTTGTTCCAACGAAGGATGCCCCAGCTCTCGAGATATCCGGGACGAAGATGCATAGGGTTGTTGGGACAACCCCTTGGGAGGATGCGAGGAGGAAGGTTGAGGTGTTGAAACCTAAGGGAGGAAAACTTTTGGACTGCTGCACAGGGCTTGGATACACAGCGATCTGGGCATCGAGGTATTGCGAAAAGGTAATCACTGTTGAGGTTGATGAGAACGTAATAGAGATAGCTAGGATAAATCCTTGGAGTAGGGAACTCTTTAAGAATCCGAAGATAGAATTGATAATTGGAGATGTTAAAGAAGTCATAAAGGATCTCCCTGAAGAGGAATTCGACTATATAATGCACGATCCCCCAAAGGAATCCTTTGATAGGTATCTCTACTCAAGACCATTCTACAGGGAGTTGTTCAGGGTTCTCAAGAGGGGAGGGAAGGGATACGTGTACACGGGGAGGGGGAAGGGGAGTGAGAACGTTATAAAAAGGATTAGGGAGGTTGGATTTGAGGTGAAAACAATAAAAGAATTGGATGGAGTTCTGATTTCAAAGCCTCTCTAGGTGTATGCTTGTATCCTTGTATAGCTTCCTCCAGATGTAATCTGTTATAAAAGGACATATTGGTGCAAGGCAGAGCAATATTTTCCTAAACACTTCATACGCAGTCCATATCGCTGCTTTGTCTCCTTCTCTCATCCTCTCTTTTGATTTTTCTATGTAATCATTTGCAAACCTATCCCATGTGAAGGATCTTATTTTTTTGGCGAGTTCGTGGGCATCAAGTTTTTCATAACACTTCCTTGCCAACTCAACAATTTCATCAGTTTCTTCAATTATTTTCTTATCCTCTTCCTTCAATTCTGGTATCTCCTCCACCCTTTCAAATTGGGATAGAAATCTAGCGATGTTTAGGACCTTTGTAAGGAATTTTGCAGCCCCAGCAATCCTTTGTTCAGAAGTCCTATAGTCATCTCCTATCGAACACTCCATTACCGCAAAGAATCTGACAGCATCCGCCCCATACTTTTCTATTATCGGCTCCGGATAGATGACATTTCCTAAAGACTTGCTCATCTTTCTCCCCTTTTCATCCACCCCAAATCCCGTTATCCATACCCTCTCAAATGCCCTCTTCCCTTTCAACTGATAAACCCTTAGGAGTGTATAGTACAACCAAGTTCTTATAATATCCTTCCCTTGTGGCCTTATCTTAATGGCCCTTTCGAAGAGATCTTCTGGGAAGTCTTTCATTATGTAAAGAATACTTACTGATGAGTCCATCCAAGTATCAAACGTCCTCTCTTCCCCTCTCCAATCCCTGGATCCACACTTTGGACAATCTATTTTAGGTTCCTCTTTCCAAGGTTCAACGTAGTGATCTACCTCCTCAGGAACGTAGATGTAGCCACAATTCTTGCAGTACCACATTGGGATGGAGGTTGCGTAATACCTCCTCCTCGAAATTGGCCAGTCCTGGTTTACAGAATCTATCCAATTTATCAAAGTTTGTCTGTATTTTTCTGGAATAAACTCAATATCTTTCAGGATTTCTCTTATCTTTTCCTTGAACTCAACCTGTTTCAAGTACCATTCCTTCATTGGAATTATCTCGATAGGGCTCTTACACTTGTCGTGGATGGGTACTCTATGTCTAACTTTTTCCTTCTTCACAATTCTTCCTTCCTTTTCCAGGTCCTCAACAATCTTCTTCCTGGCCTCCTCAACTGTTAGCCCATCATACTTTCCTGTATTTGTAATCCTACCGTCTTCTCCAATTATTATCTTTGGCTCAATTCCTAGTTCTCTTATTATCCTAACATCCGTAAGATCACCGTATGAACATATCATTACAATTCCCGTCCCAAACTCTGGATCAGCTTCTTTCCTCGGAACTATCT
>CAZUOK010000015.1:0-10327 GCA_964622145.1 Candidatus Woesearchaeota archaeon
GGGTACACATATCCTCCGTTTAGAAAACACAAAAGGGGAAGGACTCTTGGAGTTGGAAAGTCTAAGGGAAGGAAGTGATGATTATGAGAAGGATAAAGAAAAAGTGGCTATCCCCATCCCACCCCTGGCAGAAGCATAGGATAATTTCTGAGAGAAAGCTTATTGTTGAATATGGGTTAAAAAATCATAGGGAAATTTGGAGGACAAAGTGGATACTAAAGAGGATAAGAGACTACGCCAGGAAGCTCATTGCAATAAGGGATACTGAGGAAGGGAAGAAATTGATAGAAAAGTTCCTTAACAGGCTTTATAGGTATGGTCTTGTAGAAAAGGATTCAAAGCTTGAGGATGTTCTTGACCTAACAATAAGAGATCTTCTTGAAAGAAGGTTGCAAACAATTGTTTACAAGAAGGGGCTTGCAAGGACAATAAAACAAGCAAGACAACTGATAGTTCACAGACATATAGTGGTTGGTGATAAGGTTGTTTCGGCCCCTTCCTACTTTGTCAAGAGGGGGGAGGAAGATCTTATAAGGTATAAAGACCCTTCCTTAAAAGAAAAGATTTGGGGAAGTGAGGGTGAGTAGATATGGCGAAGAAGGAAAGGTGGGGGATTGCTCATATTTACTCTAGCAAAAATAACACGATTATTCATATAACTGATATAACGGGATCCGAAACAATTGCGATAGGATCTGGAGGAATGGTTGTGAATGCTGACAGATATGAATCAACCCCAGCCGCAGCAATAATGGTAGCAAGAATGGTCGCTGAGAAGGCAAAGAGAGCTGGAATAACTGGAGTTCATATAAGAGTTAGGGCTCCAGGAGGCCACAATGGACCAAAGATACCAGGACCTGGGGCAAATGCTGCTATAAGGGCCCTTGTAAGATTTGGACTAAAGCCAGGATATATAATAGACGTTACCCCAATACCTCACGACGGTTGTAGGAGGAAAGGGGGAAGAAGGGGAAGAAGGGTATGAAGATTGAAATCCTTTACGATGAAGGTAATGAAATAGAATTTCTTGTTGAAGGAATTGACTTTGGTCTTGCAAATGCATTAAGGAGATGCATGATGGGCCACGTAAAGACCATGGCGATAGAGGATGTTTACATAAAGGAAAACTCATCCGCCCTATTCGACGAGTTCCTAGCCCACAGGCTTGGGCTTATACCAATATCTTGTGATGAATCCGTAAAGGAAGTAAGATTCTATCTGAAAGTTGAAGGTCCAAAGACCGTATATGCAAAAGATCTTATACCAGATGGTCCTGCAAAGATAGTTTATCCTGACATTCCAATAGTAAAGCTTGATAAGAACCAGAAGGTAGATTTGTTTGCTGTTGCGGTTTGGGGGGAGGGAATAGAGCATGCGAAGTGGTCCCCCTGCATAGCAACTTACAGAAGATACGTGGAGGTTTCTGGGGATAAAAAGAAGCACAAGGAACTTTACAATTATGCAAAAAATGTATATCCTGAAGGAATTAAGGAAAACAAAAACAAATTTTTTGTTAGGGATGCTCTAAAGAAAGAGGGTGTGATAGAAGTTGCTGAGAAGGTTGGTGCGGAAATAAAAAAGACAGATAAAATAGTTTTTTACATTGAATCTTGGGGGCAGAAGGATAAGTACAGAATTGTGAAAGAAGGGGCTGAAGAGTTAAAGAAAATGCTAGAGGAGTTCAAATTAAGATTGTATGGTATAATCAGCTAGGATGACTTCATCATCGATTCAGGGCCCGTGTTCCTCATCACTTCAGGAATCCTAACAGAGAACTTCTCCTAGCCTTCTCAAATCTTTCTATAACTTCCGAATGTTCTTTCTTCAAGTGCTCTAGATATTTATCATAGGCTAGTGTTCCAAACTTCTCAAGCAATTCTAGAGAATTCTCTATCTCTTTCTCAAGTTCCTTTAATTCTTCTTCACTCAGCTTCTTCTTTGTAACAACTTTTAAAAATACCAACCTCTTCTTTGTCTTTCCTTCATCCGCCTCTCCCTTTTTGAAAAAGTAAAGGATATCTGCTATCTTCATCAAGGCATCCTGCAAATCCCTTATATGCCTCTCTGGAGGGTGAGGGTACACAGGTAAATCTTGAGGAGAGATATTTAAATAGATTTCTAATTGAGAAATTTTTTAAAATAGACTTACGGAGATGAAATCATGATATTTCCTGTGAGATGCTTTACTTGCGGGAAACCAATAGGACACTTATGGGAGAAGTATCAGGAACTTCTAAAAAAAGGAAAATCTGCAAAAGAAGCCCTGGATGAGCTCGGAATAAAGAGATACTGCTGCAGGGCAATCTTCCTTTCTCACATCGATGTGATAGATAAGGTTATGAAGTTCAAGAAGGGATGAACTTGTCAACAAAGGAAGCGCTTTGTTGACAACAAAACCTTATAAAGAGAAGTGACCACCTCAAAAGAGTGGACTATAAGAAGACTACAGAGCTCCTTTTAGAGTATATTAGGAAGAGGGATACCTACATTACAGGACCAAATAAGGCAATGAAGTTGAAGGGGATCACGGGTGGTCTTGCTTACATAATCTCGAACAAAAGAAGGACAATCCTTCTGTTCTGTGAGTATCACGGAGCTGGTGAGGAATATTTGATAAAAGAAGATGATGTTAGAAAAGTTTCAGGAAATATACCAATTGCTGTTGAAAGGGGGATGGAAGAGAGATTTCCGGGGGCGAAATATGTCATAGGGCATAGGGGTTTGGAAAGGCTTGATGATGGTGATCTTGAGAAAATCTTAAAAGAGAAGGAAATTGCTGTTGTAATAGGGTATGGACACTTAAAGGAGGTGTTAGAATTTGTCAGAAGAAAAGGAGATCTTCGAAGAGGAATTGCAGTACAAGATTAAAGGAGAACAATATTCTCTAAAAGACATTCTGGACCTGTATTACGAAAAGCTTTACGGAGTACGGCTTGAGGATCCCATCAAGGAATTTATAAGCAATCTTAAGGTAAGGGGTATAACAGAGAAAGAGGATCAGGAAAAGGTCATAATTGCTTTAGATCTCTTAATAAAGGAATTCCTCTCAAAGAACCCTGAGTTGGGACCGAAAGGAATAGTTAAAATATTGGGTAATGCCTTAAAAGGTGATAAATACGAGCTGGATAGTTTTGAGGGAAGTATTTATAAACCAAAATTTAAGACTAATACCCAGGGCCCGTAGTCTAGCCTGGTAGGACACCGGCCTTGGGAGCCGGAGGTCCGGGGTTCAAATCCCCGCGGGCCCAGCAAAAAGTTAATTAATAAACACATGGATTCTACAATCCATGAAAGTTCCCCTACAACCACTTGGAAGGTCTGATATACACAAGCTGGAAAGCTTTCTTCTAGTAGCAACACTGTTCAGACCAAAGGTCTTAGAAATGATCAGAGATTCCAGTGACAGAATCACATGGGTAGATTCATTGGCCGTTGCAGCAGCAGCACTGGCAAGAGAAAAGGCCGGAAAGAGTATTGTTGAAATAGCTGAGGAGCTTGGAAGAAGCGAAGCAACAATAAGAAAACACTTGAATGGAGAGACAGAAGCTGGAAAGCTAATTTTAGAAACATACGACATGCTAGCTAAGGGTAAGCTTGAGGAAATAGAAATAGACGTTTCAAAGCTACTAGGGGATGAGAAAACAAAAGAACTAGAAGAAAGAATAAGGGAATTGGAGGAAAAGATAAGCAGAGTCAAAGAGAAGATAGAGGAAATACAGGAAATTCTAGGTTAGTTCTTATGGATTTATTCCTTCTTATTTCAAAAAAAGACGTTGCCTCAGAAAACATTGGAAGATTCCTTGATAAAAAATTCTTTGAAGACATTGGCGTGGAGGTAATAGAAACGGAAAAGCTCCACCTATACCTTACGGATGAAGATATTGAGGAAATGGGAATAAAGGGACCAATCCTCGTGTTGAGTTCTCACGCTTCAGAGATGGGAGTGAAATCACTTACTGTGCACACCCCAGGAAACTTCTCAGAAAACTTATTTGGTGGAGAAAAAAGAAAGCTCTCATACGCAAACCCAATACTTCAGTCAGTTCTTCTAAAAGAACTTTATGCAAAAAACCCCTTCAAGGATTTTAGAGTTTCTTTGGAAGTCACACACCACGGTCCAACAATTGACGCCCCTGTAACCTTCTATGAAGTTGGATCTTCCGAGAAGGAGTGGAGGGATGAAGAGGTCTGTAAATTTATGGCGAAGATACTAAAATCAGCAATTCCGAAGTACTTTGATCTCTTGGAAAAGGATTTAAGGATATGCTTTGGTGTTGGTGGTCCGCACTACGCCCCAAACTTTACAAGGAAGGTAATCAAAGAAAATATGATAATAGGACATATCATGCCAAAGTATAACTTCAATCCCGAAATGTTTCCCGAGATGGTTATGAAAAATTTTCCGAAAAGGGCTGAAGTTTGTGTTATTGATTGGAAGGGATTAAACGGAGAACAAAGAAGGTCTATTGTAAATTATTGTAGGAAAAATTCTATAGAAGTAATAAAAATATGACGCCGGGGCGGGGATTTGAACCCCGGAGGGCTTGAAGCCCACGGGATCTCGAGTCCCGCGCCTTGGACCAGCTCGGCCACCCCGGCTACTCTAAGATAATCCACACAAGCTTATAAAGATTTATTTTTAATCATAACCACCTAGCAGGAAGAAATATATAAAGGGAGAGTCTTAAACAAAGAGTATGCACTTCAAGGAAAGGGAGTCCCTGCTCCTGGACGTATTTAGGAAGCTCTTAATTCCATACTTAAAAAAGAGTCCTTACCTCATAACTGGAGGTATTGCATCAAATTCTTACATGGAAAGGGACTTTAGGAGGTTTTCGGATGACATCGATATCATAGTCCAAGATGAAAGGGTTTACAAGAGAATAGGAGAATTATTTAAAGAATTGGGCTACAAAGTCAATGAAATATTTATAGAAGAGTTTAATATAAAAGGAATTTCGATAGAGCTTCCTGGAGAATTGAGAATATACTTGTTTAAGGTGTCTGGAGACCTCTTTTACAATAAAAAGACACTGGAAGCTTATGGGATTGAAACAAAAGAATTTTTCAATGTTATAACTCCATATGGTCTCTTGAAGAGCAAGTTATCCTTCATGCTTTGGAAAGGGAGGGGTGGAGAGATAGCAAAGGATATCTACGATATCCTAAACTCAGAAATCCTCTATGAGATGATCCTTTCAATGGAAGATATTCCGGATGAAGTATACTCCCTCTTCTACTTTGCAAAGAGATTTCCAGGCCTACTGTTGAGAGTGATAAAACCATACAAGAGAGACCTTTCTTCCTTGGAGAACAGGATATCAGAGAGGGCGGAGAAAATCTTAGAGAAATTCAAGGGGAAGAGAGTTTCTCACAAGAAGGTTCTGGAGGCAATGCTGTACTGTAGCAGGTATAGTTTCATAAGGAAGTTGTCAAAAATTCTTGGTACAAGACCTAGTTCAAAAGAAATATGGTCAAAACTTGAAGATCTCTTGGATGAGGAAGTGTGTAGGAGGATTGTGGAGGGATCCTATGATGTAAAGGCTTGGGAGAAAAACTTCCTTGAGGTAGTGAAGAAGAGGGTAAAACCTTAAAAGAGGGATTCCTCAGAATCCTAATGTCATGAATTTGTCGGAGAGACTGTTCCTGAAAACATTGGGATCAGTGTTCTCCATCTTCTCAGGCATCTTGTTCTTACAAGCGATTGTTTGCCTCCTATCCGGAATGTTACACAAAATAGATTCTGAGTTTATATACTCAACCTACTTCCTCCTTGTAAGTCAAATGCTTTACTTCCTTGGGAAAAAATTCGAGTCTGTTGAGGTAGATCTCTCAGAACTCCCAAACAGACCTTACATTTCAATAATTGTTGTCAACATAGTTTGGATGGTTTTCCCCCTTATAGGGGCAGTACCCTTTGTTATAAGTGGAGAATCCTTCCTCGATGCCTACTTTGACAGCATGTCAGCATTCACAACGGTTGGTTTGTCAATAAAAAACCTCGAGGAATTTACACCATCTCTCCAGTTTTGGAGGGCTTTGGAGCAGTGGATTGGAGGGATAGGAATAATCACTATAGCTATTATCCTTCTATCAAAGAGCTGGGTTTTTAGGAGGGTAATGGAGATAGGAGGAGCTGAAGAAATTGGTCCCTTTGATCTCAAGGACTTTATGAGAGATGTCTTTCTAATTTACACAATAATAACAGTCATAGGTGCTTTCATGTACAACATCTCTGGATACTCCCTGTTTAAATCCCTTCTCCTTTCCATGGCAAGTATATCAACTGGAGGCATGATTCCAAAAGTCATATTCAACCCTCTTCAGAAATTGATAACAACGACCCTCATGTTCCTTGGAATGGTTGGGCCAATACCCTTGGTTAGGGCAATAAAGGGAAGGAAAGTCAATATAAAGCCACTTTTGTTCTTAATATTTTGGATATCCTTTGTATCCTTGACCATCTCCATTGTTGAGGATATCTCTCTCATAGACTCTCTTTTCCACACAGTATCAGCATCTTCAACAACGGGGATATACACCATCGAAATAAGTAAGTTTTCCCATCTCACAATCTTCCTTCTAATGGTTTCCATCTTTGTGGGAGGTCTTGAGGGGTCAACATCCGGAGGAATAAAGGTGGAGAGACTGATGCATATCCTCAGAGGTATTAGGGATGCTATAAAGAGGATAATGGGATACGATATTGAGGAGGATCCTGAGGTTTACATTTCCTTTGCAATACTTTTTTGTTACATAGGGATGGTTTTTCTTGGGACTCTATTTTTCCTAACAATTATTAACAACACAATATATGCCCAATTCTCTTCTGTTTCCATATCCTTAAGTGGTTTCTCACCAATTCCTGTTGAGGATTTCACCGCATTGATGAAGGTGTTTTCAATAATGTTCTTCTTTGCTGGAAGGGTAAATGTTGTTGTTGCAATATCTTTTATACCATCCCTTTACAAGTTACTGAAGAGGTGAGGTGAATGTATGCAGTAATAGGTGGAGGGGGAGATATGGGAAGAGAAGTGTTAAAGGCTTTTCTTGAGGCAAGGTGGGATATCACATTGATAGATATTTCTGAGGAGGTTTGTAAGGAGATAAGCGAAAGGTTTGGGATAAACACAATTGTTGGGGATGTTACTGATCCCTCGGTACTTTCCAAGGCTGAGATTGAAAGGGCTGATGTTTACATTGCTGCTACCGGGGACGAAAATGCAAATGTTGTTTCCTCACTTTTAGCAAAGGAGCATGGTGCAAAGAAGGTCTTCGCTAGGCTGAAATCAGAAAAACTGTCAAGATATTTAAGAGAAAAAGGGATACTTTACTTTATTCCGGAGCTTGCTGGAGTAAAAAAGATATTTGAGATGATATATTCTATAGAAGACCTACTGAAGATAGATGGGCTGAAGATATTTAAGTACAAAGTTAGTGAGAATGACAAGATTGTTGGATCAAAAGTTTTCAAGCTTCCAGGCATGTTCTCGAAATATATTGTATTTGCTGTCAAGGGAGAAGAGATAGAGATCCTAGATGAGGATATGGTTGTTGATCCCGGAGATGTTTTATATATCTGTACGAAGGAGGATCCAGAAAAGATTATAAAGATGTTAAGATCTTAGTGTTCTGGGGCCGGTAGCTCAGCCAGGTAGAGCGCCCGCCTTGCAGCCGGGTGGTGTTATGCCCCTACTTTCTTATATTTTTGTTATAGGTCACCTCTTATGGGACGGATGTGCAAGAAGCAAAGAGGATCTTCAAAAAGAACAAATTCTCAGTATATTATGAAAGAAGGACTTATAGGGTTAGAATATGGAACAAAAAGTTTGCAAAATTGTTCCTAGAAATGACTAACAATAAAACCAAACTACCGGGGTTCATATTTCATTTACATGATGAGGATTCCATAAGATTGTTTTTGAGAACATTTTGGGATGACGAAGGATACATATCAAGCAGGGGAGAACTTTATGGATACACAACATCCCATGAAATAGCGGCAGGACTTATAAGATTGCAAGATTATACAAAAGGAAGAGAGGATATGTCATATATATTCCGAAGAGTCAGCTAGATGGATTTTACAACAAGATTGGATTTTCCACATATAGCTATTCGTATCGTCGTAATCCACCAGTCAATAAAAGAGAAAGATTAGAAAAATTTATAATGTCAAACCTAAGGACCTAAAGTTGTAAGGTAGGGGCATAACACCACCCGGCAAGCAAGCGGGAGGACCCGGGTTCAAATCCCGGCCGGTCCATTCCGCAAATAATTCTCTTGATAGAGCTGCAAAGCTTTTGAGAGTGACTAGATGGGAAATGGGAAAAATCCTGAGAGATATGGAGGATGCTACTGTCATATCAAATTTTCTAAAATAAGCAAAATAGAGATTTTAGAAAGACTAGGGGATAATTACGACAAAAGAAGTTTTAGAAAAACTGGGAGGAGGAATAAAAATTAGGGTCTTGGAGCCAAAGGATTGCATAAATTTTTAATGAGTTTTCTTGGAAGGGGAGAATCAAGCTGCATTGTTCTGGCAAAAGAAAAGGGGTATATCTTTGGTAGTGATGATAAAGATGCTAGGAATAAAAGTCCTAAGATCAGTAGGGATCCTTGTATTGTTGTATAAGAAAGAAGCAAGATCTCTAATGTTTCATAAACTCAGCCAGCCTTTCCAAGTAATAAAGGAGCTCCTTTAAGAAATCTCCAAAGTTTTTATCTGGATAAGAATAATATGAAACTTTCAACATTCCCTCATCTTTCATCCTATACCCCAAACCACAGTTCTTCCGAAAAATGAACCGTAAGATCTATTCTTGTTTTCTCATATCCAAGACATCCCTCTAAATCAACAAATAAAATCACTGAAGAATTCTTAAAGAAACCCATATAAACCATAAATATCTTCCTTATTCCTTGTTTCTTGTCTAAATAATCTTTCACAACAAGACCTTTCGCTTTAAGATTCATTCACGGAAATTATTAACCACTACCAAGTTATAAAACTTACCACCATGCATCCTTTGTTAGCTCTGAAAGGAGATCGTCAAGATCCACGGTCGCAACAGCTGTATACTTATCCGCCCCACCATAATAAATGAACAGAGTATTATCTATTACTGCTTGACCACAGGAGAACACAACATTGTTGACAAGACCTTCTTTCTCGTACCATTCTTTTGGTTCTAATATTGGATAATCAAGCCTTTTCAAAACAAAGGATGGATTGTCCGAATCTAAAAGTATTGCCCCAAGCCTGTAATGTTGATCTCTCGTACACCTCGCATGGTATATTAGAACCCATCCCTCACTTGTTTTGAATGGGGGGCCTGCTATCCCTATGTTTCCATCATCCCACTTCCCAGGCCTGGATTTGACAATCATGTTACCCCTTTGCCAACCCAATCTCCTAAAATCTAAACTGTTAACGAAGGATAGCCATATCCCCAACGGTTCTCCAGCAGGCATTGGTCTGTGGAAGAATGCGTAGAGCTTTCTTCTAACCTTTATCACACAAGCATCCTTGTCCCATATTCCTGGAGGAGATATCAGAACGGGCCTTTCCCACTTATCCCATCTCCTCCTCAGGAAGTCTTTTATCCTTATCGACGTTAGTGCAACCCTAACGTATGGGATGTCTGCAGCGAAGGCTGTATAACACATGTATATTCTACCATCTATTATTGTTAACCTAGGATCCTCACAACCTGTCTCTATCCTACCCTTAATTTTCCTCTCGAATTCCTCCCTTGGAACATAAACAGGATGTTCTAACCTTTCCTCTATTGTGAACCCATCGGAGGTTACAGCCATCCCTATCCTGGATACGTTGTTACCTGAGACCGCCCTGTAAAGTATGTATATTTTTCCTTTTAGCTGCACTATGCCTGGATTGAATGTTGCCTTACTCTCCCAATAGTTCTCAGGATTTGGAGATATTATTGGATTTCCTTTATATCTCTTCAATTCTATCATATTCTTCCCTCCTTCATCAAGTATTTTACAAGTTTTTCCTTATCTATAAATCCGAGAGCGATGTACTTGTCAGCAGCTCCATAGTATATGTATATCTCTCCATCCTTCTCAAGAGCCCCTGTTGGAAATGCAACATTTGGAACATTCCCCTCCCTTTCATACTCCGCCAAAGGGATCAACAAAGGCCTTTTCAACTTTGCTATAACTTTGTTTGGATATTCAAGATCCAACATCGCGGCTGTTATGTTAAATACCCCTTCAGGAGTTATGTCAGGCATTATTAGAAGCCAACCCTCATCTGTCTCTATTGGAGGAGAACCTACCTCTACATATTTCCTAGGTGGTA
>CAZUOK010000016.1:0-9902 GCA_964622145.1 Candidatus Woesearchaeota archaeon
TGGATGATCCACAGGTAAGGGAGGCGTTACCGAGATATGTTAGAATACTTAAGGAGGGTTATCCAACAAGATTCCAAATACTAAAAAAGGTTGAGGTGGACTTTGATAGAGACATTGAGTTAAGTGATTTATTTGAGATTCATGACAAGTATTTCAAGGAGTTTGACAAGATAAGGGAAGAGATAGATAAAGGGGAATTGTCCTTGGATGAACTTTCTGCTGATAAGAGCCTTCTGGATTTGAAGATTGAGATTGCGGAGAGGATGGTTCGGAACTGTACCTTTTGTGAGAGGAAGTGTGGGGTGGATAGGAGGAAGGAAAAGGGATTCTGCAGGGTTGGATACGAAGCCAGGATATCGAGCAAGTTTGTTCATTTAGGAGAAGAACCCTGGATAACACCCTCTTATACCGTCTTTTTTTCGGGATGCAATTTAAAGTGCGTTTATTGTCAGAATTGGGACATATCTCAATACCCGGAGAGCGGGGAGTACGTAGATCCAAGAGTGCTTGCAAAGGAGATAGATAAGTTTAGAAGGAGGGGTGTTAGGAATGTAAATTGGGTTGGTGGGGACCCAACTCCAAATGTACACTACATCTTGAAAGTTCTTAAGCAAATGGAATCTAACACACCCGTTGTTTGGAACTCAAATGCTTATGAATCAGAAATAACCCATAAATATATTCTTTCAGGCGTTGTTGATGTTTATTTGTTTGATTTTAAATACTATAATGACAACTGTGCGGTAAAGTATTCTTCAGCCCCTAACTACTTCAAAACGGCCTCCAGGAATTACCTCATAGCAATAAAATATGGGGAGATATCCTGCAGGCATCTTGTCCTTCCGGGTCATGTAGAATGCTGTTCGAAGAGGATATTGGAGTGGATATCAAAGAATCTTGGTAGGAGGATAATAGTGAATATAATGAGCCAGTACAGACCTGAGTACATGGCTTGGAGATATCCAGAAATAAATAGAAGGATAAAGGAGGAGGAGTATGAAGAGGTTTTGAAGTACGCTGAGAAGCTGAATCTTAATTTTAAGGCACAGGCTTAGGTGTCTTTTGAATGAAGTTTCCGGACGAACAGATCATAAAATGGCTTGTTGAAGAGGGTATAGGGGCTGTCTACTTCAAAAAGAGGAAGAACTTTTCCTACCTCGCAAATTTATCCTTGAAGGGATATGGTATAACCAATAGGAGGAAAGTTGGGAGCGTTTTCATAGAGAGGGAAGTAAAATTCCTTGTGCCTCCAGGAAGGGATCTAGAAGGATTTGAGTTTGGGAAAGGAGGAAAAACACCTGAGCTAAAACCAGATAGGAAGCCTAGAATAATAATAGACCTTGGGTTTGGTGATCTTATGAATGAGGAGGAGAGGAAGAGCCTGGAGGTCCAGATGAGGTATATATTAAATAATGCTAGAATGCTATACTGGGATACATGCATCTACACCATAAATTCAAACTTCCCAGGCTTTGAAATGCTTGAGGACTATCCCAGGAATGTTGTCCTCCTGGATCCTTATGGGGAAAAAGAGTTTGAGGGGATGAAAGAAGGAAGATCTTACTTAATCCTTGGTATTGTGGACAAGGGAAACAGATTGAAGGGAATAACATCAAGATTTGGTGAGGAAATGGGATTCAAGACAGAAAGGATATGTTTAAGAGGAAAACTTGAGGGTGTTCCACAGAATTTGGATGCTATCGTTAAGATCTTACTCCTAACTCTTAGGGGGTTCTCGGTTGAGGATGCTATCCTCCTCTCCTCTCCGAAGAGGTTCCTAGAGTACCGACTGGAGTCCGAGCTAAAAAGGAAAGACAGGGATGAAGGGCTCATAGGAAAGATAAGGAAATATTTGAACATGAACAGGGAGGAATATATTTTGAAGAAGTTTTAGAACTTTATATCCATAACATCGAATAATTCTCCAAACTCCGATGAAATAATCCTCCTAATCCTCCTAGCATATCCTTCTCTTACTCTAACAAGCTTGTCTATCCTTATTAAAGGGTATAAGTATCCCTTTTTTGTCTCGTCGGAATAGTACGAAAGGATCCCAAATAGCTCCCTGTGGTCTTCTTCCTTCTCAACGGATGTTCTGAATGGGATGCTCCTAAGGCTTTCCCCATATTTTACGAAAAAGTCTTTGCAATACCTTCCTTCACAAGCTTCAATATACCATCTTCCCTCCTTTCTTATAAAAAGAACATCTTGAAATCCTTTCAACCTGCTCCTTTTGGCGAGCCCAACCTTTTTTGACCTTATCTTTTCAAATTCCTCTTTGTGTATCTCAAACCTGAAGTCGAAGGGGAAGTCAAAGAGGATGATACCATCGAGTTCTCTTCCCTCTCTCAACTCAAGGAGTCTTGAAATCCCACCAATAACTATCTTCTCAGAAATCTCATAATCAAGGCCTCTATTATTAATAAAATCCCAAATTTTAGCCTCAAAAAACTTCTTGTCCTTTTCATCAAGAAATCCACCAAATTCTTCTATCTCTTCTTCCGAAATGTACACAATAGTTTCCTTCACAGAATTCTCAATCCTTCTATCCTTTAAGTAAGTGACGTGCCCAAACTTTATTAGATAAACTCCTCCTCTTCCCGTGTCAAATACCTTCCTGTATCCGCTATCAACCGCAAAAATTTTTTGATTTGGCTCCAGGATTTCGAAGCGGTTTAGGACATATCCAACATTTCTTCTTTTAATCTTCCCCCTCAAAAATTCCAAAACCTCCTCCATCATAAGCATCACATGAAATCCAGCAAGCTCTTCTGTGATAATCTCTTGTACGTTTCCCAGGACTTCCTTATCATAGAGTCCTCAATTCTTCCAATATTTTTCCTGAGAAATTCCACCGTCTTTGGATCGGAAGGATATCCACTTCCAAAATCTCCATATTCCCTCTTTAAGATCTCTATGAATCTGTCTCTAATAACTTTGGCAACAACAGATGCTGCGGATACAACAGGTATTCTTTTATCAGCTTTGACAAGGGCTATAACATTTTTCCCTGTAGCCTTCCTCAATTCCTCTTCAACCTTCTTTGAATTCCTATAGGGACTGTCCACATATATCTCATCTGCCCCCATTCTCTTTATTATGCTCGAGAACTTCATAAGCTCAAGCTTATTTAACCCTATGTTCATCTCAACAAACCTGTCTATTTCTCTTGGTTTTATGGCTTCGAGGTACAATTCGTCCGCTATCTTCACAAGTTCTTGAAATATTTCCTCTCTTTCTTCCTTAGCCATTTCCTTCGAATCCCTTACTCCAAGCCTTTCTAGTTCCGGAATCTTCCTTTCATCGAGAACGTATCCACAGATGATCATTGGACCAATAACTGGCCCCCTTCCAGCCTCATCTATTCCTCCAATCCTCATCTTGGACCCCTCTTGTGACCGAAGTTCACAATCCCATCAACGAATCTTACATCTGGTATATCACATGCACCGTAGTTGCTCCCAATCCATATGTAAACTTCGAGACCCTCCTCCTCCAACTCCTTTGCAATCTTGTTTGCATATGGCTTCAAACCATCCGGTAATTGGATCAATACGGACTTCCAACCCATCTTCTTTATCTCCTTCTTGAGATTATCAAGATCAAAGTCAAGGACATAATACATATGATTCCACCTAGGAAGATGTTTCTCCCTTTTTTCTCTTTAAACTTTACTGTTACACCAGCACTCCTTTCTATAATGCAGCAGGATTCCGAAAGGGAATCGCAGGGAATGCTTGTCTCAAAGTCTCTTCCAAATATCACATATCTCCCTATGCTATCCGAAGAAAAATTCTTAACATTTCTCTTTATGACAATCCTATCGCAGAAGTATCCTTCTTCTATCAATCTTCTTATCCTTTTCACTTCTTCCTCAAGCTCCAAAAATTCCTTGTAACTTATGATCTTCCCCCCTTCCAGTACTTCATAAACGTTTATAGGTCTCCCAATTCTCATTAGGTATTCTACCTTGTCAATGAGATCCATTGAAACGTTTAGGGGTTTTGGATTCACTCTTATAGTGTACTTCTCCCCATTTATCTCGAAGGATATCACCTCAGGATATCTCCCAAAATTGCAATATCTTACCTCTACAAAGTCCTTTGATATCGAGAATGTGATGTTGTAGAGGTAAGAGAAGGCGATTGGGATCAAAAGCAGGGCCAACAGTCTCATGATGTGCTTGAGGTACCAAACCATTAAATACATTGTTATCCAAAGGAGGTATCGTATGAAAATAAAGAACATATCGAGGGTCATGTCTTCGGAGGAAATTGTTGAGATACTTGTAAATAGGGGTAGGAAGTTTAGAGATCCATGTCAGAAGATACAGGCTGTTGGGGACAAGGCTGTTTCAATTCTTGAGAGGATTTATCAGGAATTTTCCGAAATATACAGACTGAATGACTTTTACAAGGAGCTCCTTCAAACCTTCTTTGATTTGAAAAGGATAAAAAGGGCAATTGGATATGTGAGGTGGGGTGTTGGGAAACTTAGGAGGTTGAGGAGGGAGTATCTCAGGAGATGTTTGAAGAATAAAAAGAAGTCGAAAGAGATAAGGAGGGAATTCTACGGAAGGTTGTTTTCCATAATAAGAGACATGGAGGAGGAATTGGAATTTCTTGAGGAGGTTAGGAAGGTTTTGAAGGACTTTCCCGTGATAAAGGATCTTCCAACAGTTGTCCTCTTTGGATTTCCAAATGTTGGGAAGAGTTCTTTATTGAAGGCTATAACAGGATCTTCTCCAGAGATAGCTGAGTATCCCTTCACAACAAAGAATCTCATGATAGGTTACAGGAAGATCTTCGGTAAGAAGGTGCAGTTCATAGATGTTCCTGGAGTGCTTGACAGAAAGAAGAAGAATCAGATAGAGAGGAGGGCGCTGGTGGCTTTGAAGTATCTTCCAGATCTTGTTGTCTATGTCTTCGATCCATCAGAGACTTGTGGATACACCTTGGATGAACAGAAGAACCTATACAAACAGGTAAAGGAACTGGGTAAGAGGATGATTGTGGTTGCAAACAAGTGTGATCTCGACTGGAAGGAGTTTAAAATAGAGGAAGATTATATAAAGGTCTCCGCAAGAGAAGGTGTTGGGGTTGAGGATCTAGTAAGGAGGATAGGGGAGATGTTGGATGAAGCTGGTCTACTTTGAGGAACACAAGCTACATGATCTTAGATATCATCCAGAAAATTCCTCAAGGATAGAGAGCATAAGAGAATATCTAGAGAAGGAGTTTGAATTTAAGAAGATAAAGCCTGAGTTTGATGAGGAGGCCATCCTTAGGGTTCACTCAAGGGAATATGTAGATAGGGTAAAGAACATTTGTGATAGGGTTTCTAGGTGGGAGTTCCTTGATCCCGATACGTACGTTGTGAGAGATTCTTATAAAGTGGCTGTTCTTTCCGCAAATTCCATGATAAAGGCTTATGAAACCAATGAAAAGCACGTGTTTGTTCTGACAAGACCTCCCGGTCACCATGCGAGAAGGGACTCTCAGGGTGGTTTTTGCATATTCAACAATGTGGTCATCCTTTCAGAATTTGTAAAAGATGATGGTCTAAATCCTTTAATATTGGATCTTGACTATCACCATGGAAATGGGACACAGGAGCTAGTTGATGAGAAGATAACATTCATATCTATTCATAGGTTTGGTGTTTATCCTGGAACAGGCCTTTACCACGAGAGGGATGGGAAGGAAGTCTACAACATACCCCTAGAATTCTCAGATGTGAATGATGCTGAGTACCTGTACGTGTTTGAAAAGGTTGCTCTTCCGATAATAGAGAGGAAGAATCCAGATGTTATCATTGTCTCTATGGGGTTCGACGGATATATCTATGATTCAATAGGGGATTGGGCTCTAAGAAACGTTTGGTCACCAATATTCAAAAGATTAAGGGATTACAGGATAATTTTTGCCTTAGAAGGTGGCTACAATCCAATAGGAATACTTGAGGGTATTAGAAGCATAAAGAATGGGCTTTCTGGTAAGGAGATTGAGATAAGGGGAGATATCAGAAAATCTCTGAAGAAATTTGCTGATGATTTGGGAAGATACTTCATGAATTCTATTTAGTCCTATCGGAAGACTGTTGAGAAAAATTATTAAATAGGAAGTCTTGAATATCATTGAGCGGCCGTGCCCGAGCCAGGCCAAAGGGGACGGACTGAGGCTCCGTTGGGCGAAGGCCCTGCCCGGGTTCAAATCCCGGCGGCCGCATAGCATTTTAGGTGGATAAGGATGATGGGAATTTCAGCAGTCTTCTCTCCAATCCTCCTCCTCGTAATGATACTCTTGATTTCAATAACTGTATTCTATTTTCTTAGGGGTATTACGGTTTCTCCTCAAGGAATTTTGAAGGAAAAGACAAAAGAAATAGAAGAGATGGCAGAACTTACAGATTTTAGGATATCGAAAGCCTACGTATATACTCCATCCCGAGGGCTTGTGGCATACTGGAACTTCAACGAGGAGGGATCAAAGGTCTTTGACTTCTATGGGAAAAGGGATGAGGGGACTATATTTGGTGGGAGTAGGGGGGAAGGGATATTTGGAAGGGCCCTTGTGCTTGATCCTGATGGATCAGGTTTTGTTAGCATACCTTCTTCAAGTGATCTCGATCTAACAAGTGAACTCAGCATCGCAGCCTGGATAAATCCTAGATCAACAGCAGAATCTACGGTCATTTTTAGAAGAGGAACAAGCCCAAATTTACAGTATGAGTTTGGAATAATGAATGGTTATTTAGAGTTTTCCTTCTATAATGGAGATTTTTTTCAGAACATTTCCTCCGGTTCTATCCCAACAAACAAGTGGAGCTTTGTTGTGGTTACCTTCAGTGATCAAAACAATGAAATAAGGTTTTACATAAATGGAAAATTGGACAGTGTTAGATCCCAAGCTGGAAGTATCAAGAGCTACCCGGAGGGAGAAGAGATTGGGACGGAGTTCAATGGATCCATAGATGAACTGATGGTGTTTAACAGAGTTCTGTCTCCCTCGGAGATTGAGAACCTGTTTTATAGGGTACACTTGCTCATCTTAAATCCCACAAACAAGGACGTTGATCTCAACAGAACATTACTTCTTCTAAATGGGTGTGGGGAAAGGATGGAATATGGGAAGAACTTTATAACAGACCTTGGATCTTCTGTGATCCCTTCCGGAAAGATAGCGACGGTGAAAATAGCTCCTGTGGATTGTGGGGTAAGATTGGGAGACAACACCGTTTGCATAGTTTCCGGAAGGTACAAGATTTGCTCATCCTTCAGGTACGGATAATATCCTTGTTGGTGTTACGATGTAGTCAACCCTTTCGTCGTGGGGCTCTGAGGGTATGCTCTCAAGCACTTGGATGTCGTGGACTGTTGTTGCAACCTTTACTTCCGGATTCCTTCTCTTTATTAGTTTTATCTCAAGATCTCCATAACCAGATCCCTTCCCCAATCGATGTCCTTTCTTGTCAACAGCAACACTCCCTTCCACAATGAAATCTACATCTGGGATTTCGCTTGTAAGCTCTCCGTACTTAAATGCTCCCTTTATGCTCGAAGCCTCTCTAGGATTCTTGCACTCTCTGATGATAAGGAATCCTTTCTTGAGTCTTGGCGTAGCCATTACTAGCGTCTTTCCAAGCTCAAGGACAATCCTCCTCACAGGTCTTTGGGGAGAATCTGGATTCACAAAGACTGTCCTTGCCTCATAAAACTCCTTTATCCTTACAAGGTTTTTCGCAGCCTCCTCACTTCCAAAGAAGTTTGGAATTCTTCCAAAGACATCATAGGGGAACTTCACAACCTTTTCGTTGAGCATTCTCCTCCAAACCTTAAATCTAATATCCCATTTCAATATCTTTATCAAGGAAGGTTTGAGGATGGAAAGCACTTTCTCATTCTGAACTTCTACATTTCTATCCGTAACCAAAACACAGTAATCTTTTATATCTTCAATCCTATTTATCACTTTGAACTCAACTTTTGATTTCCTTAGCTCTTCCAAGAACTCCCGCCCAAACTCTCCGAGCAAGTATATCATAATCCATGGTTTCCCAGAATTTTGATATTAAGTTTTTTGTGTTCAGCAAAAATTTTTTATATAACCACTGAGCCGAGAATATTCATGAGTGTTATCGCATTCATGTCCGGGAAGGGAGGAGTCGGAAAGACGACCATTTCTCTCAATGTTGCGGTCTCTTTGGCGAGGGATTTTGGAAAGAAAATATCCCTTATAGACACAAACCTCGATACCCCTCACCTAACCCTTTTCCTCGGACCAAGATTCAGAAAGGATATCTCGGACTATAAGAAGGGATCTATTGAGAAAATAACCTTTTACCACAGATTTGGGTTCCACTTCATCCCGGCAAGCTTTCAAGAAAGACCTTACGATTTGATACCAAGTGTTGTGGAGGAGGCTGGGGAGAAGTTTGATGTAACAATTCTAGATACACCGCCAGGACTCTCAGAGAGTGTTGAATTGATTATGTCCTGTGTGGAGAAAGTGATACCTGTTGTCACCTTGGATCCCTTGTCTGTTATTGATGCTGCAAGGCTTGTCAAGAGGGCTGAGAGAATGGGGAAGGAGGTTCCTGGAGTTGTTGTGAATAGGGTTGAGAGGAAGCACTACGAAGTACCAATAGCAAAGGTTTATAGAATTGTGAAGAAGAAAATCATAGGAATGATCCCTGAGGATCAGAGGGTGAAGGAGGCGATGGTGTTTGGAAAGCCAGTCGTAACAGCTTATCCTACCTCTCCAGCTTCAAGAGAGATCAGGAGGATTGCTGGAAGGATAATAGGTGTGGAGTGGAATCCCCCAGGAGGAAACTTTTTAGAAAGGGTTATGAGGATATTTAAGAGATGAGGGAAATAATAATTAAGGAGCTTTTTTGTCAAGGTTTTTCGAGAAATCCTCCAGAAAACTTTCCGATAAAAAGGTATAATATCCAAGAAGACCTTATTGAGCTCGAGATAATACCATTTAAGGGAATCTACCTAAAAGACCTTCTACTTTCCCTTAAAAAGTATGCAAATCTAAGGATTGTTGTTAGGGGGGATATAGAGATAGATATGGAGGGTGTTCACAAGGAAAAAGGGGAAAATGAAATCATTTGTTACCTTGGGAAGGAGATCCTGTTGGAGGGAAAGATATTTTACTCTCCGGATTGGAAGAGGGAGATATTTAGGGGAAAGATTTATCCTGGTAGGTTTCCTAAAATGAAGAAGGTGTACTTGATAGTGAAGGAGGGAAGTCTTGAGGAATACCTAGATATCGTGGAAAAACTGAGGGAAAGGGCGGTTGTGATAGTGGATGAAAAGAGGACTTTTGAGAAGGTTGCTGGAATAGGGAGGAAGATGGGTGTTGATTATGTTATACTTCTCGACAAGCTCACAAGGATAACTGGAGATGGCATTGTTTACGATGTGAAGATGCAGAGGAAAAAGAGGAGGAATGTGTTTGAGGTGGTTTGATGAAAGTTGTGATAAGGGTTGGAGGATCTCTTATTGTAGGGGAAAATGGGAAGTATGACCTAGAATTCCTGAGGGATCTTTCGGAGAATGTGGAGAAGCTAAGGGAGAAGTACAGGATATATCTCGTTGTTGGCGGTGGGAAGTTTGTGAAGAGATTGATGAAGGAGTTGAGGGAGAGATTTGGAATACCTCAGGAGGAGTTGGACATGATTGGAATAAGGATGACCTGGCTGAACGCTGAGATTGTGAGAGTACTTGTTGGAGGATATAAAAAGATAATTACGGATTATAGAAGGATACCGAGGACAAGGAAGGTAGTTGTTGGGGGTGGCTGGAAGCCAGGAGTTTCAACGGATTATGATGCAGTCCTCCTTGCCCTAAAGGTTGGGGCAAGAAAGATTGTAAAATTGACAGATGTTGATGGGAT
>CAZUOK010000017.1:0-9858 GCA_964622145.1 Candidatus Woesearchaeota archaeon
GTGGCTCTTGCAGTGAATAAACTTGCCCAACACTTCTTCACACACTCCAGAAGTTTCTCTCTATTAACATTCAGAAAAGTTGCTTGCTGACCTGCAAAGGATGCCGAGGGGAGATCTTCTGCACTTGCAGAGCTCCTAACAGCAACCAAGACTTCTTTCCCAAACCTTGAGCATAACGTATCGTAAGCATCAAGTATTTCTTTCTCTATCTCCTCGGGAATCTCAACCCTCTCTATAAGATCCCTTATCATCCTCGTTTTTTCTTCGAGATCCTTTATATTCCCATAGTCAATGCTCTCAAGTATTTCTTTTATCTTTTTCTTAAGCCCCTTTTCCTCTATAAAATCAAAGTATGCCTTCGTAGTTATGACAAATCCTGGAGGTATGGGAAATCCTGCCCTCGTCATTTCTCCAAGATTTGCCCCCTTCCCTCCAGCTTCAGAAACATCATCCTTCGTTATCTCCTTAAACCATCTTATATACCTCATAATTTCCTCACTTCTATCCCCTCTTTATAAGAATAATTCCTCACTGAGAATTAGTAAAAATAAAAATAAGCATGAAAAGAAGAGACTACCTTCTAAACCCCCTTCTCTGGAGCTTCTTTATGAAAAATATGGTTCCCTCTTTCTCTCTAAAGAAAACAAGGTCTCCAACCTTCATTCTGTCTGCAAATCTCTTTGCATTTTCTGTTATCTCATACTCTGTTCCATTTATTCTTACTCCTTTTTCTGTCTTTGCTTCTATCTTACCAACCGGCATTCTTGTTTTTTGGCTAAGATCTCTTAAAAATGTTTCTATTTTTTCGGTTCCTCTTTTAAAGATTTCGAAGACTATAAAAAGTATCCATGCGGTATCGAATTGTGGAGGCCGTATGGAATTTCTCTTCAATAAATGGGAAAATTTCACTATCTTTGCCTAGGCATCTAATATATTTTCTTCCAGACTCTTGCGGTAATCCTTCTTATCCTCGGATTCCGGTTTGTCAACAAAGCAACACCTTTGTTGACAGAATGATCTGACACTTTGGAGTGGTAAACAAAAGTTTTTCTTTGAAGTGAGGAAGTCCAGAAGCATGAAGCTGTACATAGGACCTGCTGGAGTTCCAATTTCTTGTCCAAAGAGAGGAACGATTGAGGGAATAAAGTGTGTTTCTGAATTAAAGTTGAATTTGATGGAAGTACAGTTTGTCAGAGGAGTTAAGATGAAAAAAGAGGTTGCAGAGGAAGCTAGGGAAATATCCAAAGAGCTTGGGGTGAAATTGACGATTCATGCTCCCTATTACATAAATCTAGCTTCAGAAAGGAAGGAAGTTATAAAGAAATCAATAGAAGAGTGGATATACAAGTCTGCAATGCTTGGAGATATTATGGGGGCACAATTTCTTGTTTTCCATCCAGCTAGCTATGGGAAGAGGGATCCTGAAGAAGTCTTTGAGATTGTCAAGGAGAATTTGAAGAAGGTCTTGAAGAAGACATCTGATTTTAAGATATTCATAGCCCCAGAGACGACTGGGAAGAAGGGACAGTTTGGGAGTTTGGATGAAATAGTAAGGCTTGTTAGTGAAATAAAAAACAAAAGATTAAGATTTTGCCTTGATTTTGCCCACATGCATGCTAGGGAGGGAGGAATATTCAAGAGAAAGAAGGACTTCTCAAGTGTTTTCAAAAGGATTCACGATGAACTTGGTGAGGAGTATCTCAAAATCCTTCATATTCACTATTCCTGCATAAAGTATACAGAAAAGGGGGAAAGGGAGCATTTGACACTAGAGGCAAAAGATCCAGATTTCTCGAAGTTTGCGGATGCCCTCAAGGATTGGAAGAAATATATTGAGGAAATAAACATTGTGTCAGAGAGCCCAAATCTTGAAGAGGATGCTATAAAGATGAAGAAGATCCTAAAGAGGAAAAAGGTTGTTCAGTGAAATTTCACTATAGGGTTGCGAGGAAGGGCATAATGTTATCTTTATTCACTGTTAGAACATTTTTCTTCCTTCTAATACCAGCCTTGACCTCTATAAATACACCATCCACAACGAAGTCAATTTCAACAGAGTTTCTCATGTAATATACCTCATAATCCTTTAGAAGATTTGATCCAACGAGATTCTCCAGGAAGTATCCGGGATTTCTTTCCATCCTCAAGACTTTCAACAACGCGTTGTAGAAGGAGATGTCCCCAAATATTATTTTAAAGGGCTTCCTTCTCAAGATTCTTCTCTTTGGAGATATTTGGTAGATTCTTTTCACTAAAAATATTTTCTCAAGGATGTCAATATAATCTATTACTGTTGCTGGTGAGACATCGATCTCTTTGGATATCCCTCTGTATGTAAATGGGCCTGGACCATAGGATAGGATGATCTCCAGAATGTCTCTCAATATCTTCTCACTTCTATCCAATCTCAGAAATGTTCCTCTTACCCAGTCCCAGACATCTTTCTCCCAATTTTCCCCTAGGATTTTCTTGGTTATGGCATTCGCGTATCCTCCTGTTTCTCTGTAAAACTCGAATTCTTCCTTTATATTGAGGATGGTATTTGCTCTCACCCCTTTCAAAAAGTCCTTTGATCTTAGATCCTTTGTTATACTCTCCTTTCCAAAAACCCTTCTCAAAAACTCTGAAAACTTCATAGGAAGTAGAAAGATATCTTTTCCATTTCCCCTCCTTCCAACAAATAACTCCTTTTTTCCCAGTATCTCAAGGCTTGCGGATCCTGAAATTATGAGGACATCTCTTTTAAAGGCGCCTTTGTCTATCCTTGACTTAACTGCTCTCCACCATTCTTCAACGAATGTAATTTCGTCAAGTATTATGAGAGAGCTTTCTATTCTTCTTTCCCTTTTGAAGGACAGATAGTTGTCGAGAATTTCTCCAAGTTCTTTGAAATCAAGGATCTCATCACATGAGATGTAAAAAATGCTATCCTCTCTTAGACCTTCTCTTAGAAGTCTGTCTATAAGTAATTCTAAGGCTACAGTTTTTCCAACTCTCCTTGGACCTATTAGGAAGTGGAGGGAATAGGGTTTGAACTTGAATTCTTCGACAAAATTTGGTATCCACCATCTTGGAAGCTTCTTTATCTTCTCAATGTCATTGAATACATACTCGGGGATCATATGTTCACTGTCATTGAACATTATTTATAAAGATTGTTCAGTAAGATTGAACAAAGTATTGAAAAAGAATGTTCGAGGGATCCTCTTTGGTGATCAGAATGAAGGTCGTGCTTGTACTTGGTGTGAAGGGGGTTGGGAAGAGCAGTGTGATAGAAAATGCTATTGATGAGAATTGGGAGGTCATAAACTTTGGGGATATAATGGTGGATATTCTCAAAGAAAAAGGTATAAAAAGGGATGAAATGTCCTGGAAACTGAATTCGGAGGAGTACAGAAAAGTACAAGAGGAAGCGGGCAGGATTTTAATAGAAAGGGTTAAGGGATCAGAGAAAAATATAATA
Organism: Candidatus Woesearchaeota archaeon; assembly: GCA_964622145.1. Taxonomy (GTDB): domain Archaea; phylum Nanobdellota; class Nanobdellia; order CAYMVK01; family CAYYFB01; genus CAZUOK01. Next base: position 3,464 of record CAZUOK010000017.1, read on the forward strand.
ATAGATTCCCATGCCATTATCAAGAACATCTTTGGATACCTGCCGGGATTTCCTGAAAAAATCCTAAGAGAGCTTCCATTGGATGGCATTGTTGTGATAACCGCAAGACCTGAAGAAATATTTATGAGAATTCTAAGAGATAAAAAGGAAAAGGGGAGGGAAAGGAAGGAGGAAAGTATTTCTGAGATAAAGGAAGAACAGGAGTTTGAGGTTAGAATGGCCATGATATATTCCTTCTTCAAGGGAATTCCCTTTGAGATTATCGAAAATCCTGAAGGGAGGATATCCGTTGCAATAAGAAAATTTAAAGAGTTCTTGGAGGTGATATAAGTGATATTATCCGACAAAGAGATAAAGAAATTAATATTTGAGGGAAAGATAAAGATAGAGCCATTCGATGAAAGGTTTCTGGACGATGTCAGCTATGAACTACATCTATCAGATGAGTTCCTCATGATAGACTACTTTGAGACTCCGATGATAGATGTGAAAGACCTTTCAAGCATAAAGACGAAGAGGATAAAATCGGATGAAATCGTCCTCCAACCGGGTCATTTCATTATGGGAAAGACTCTGGAGTGGATAGAATTACCGGAGAATATAACAGCCATAATATCTGGTAAGTCTTCTCTTGCAAGGCTTGGTCTCCAAGTCCATGCAGCAGCCCTAATCCATCCTAGGAGCAGAGGATATCAAATACTGGAGTTGTTCAATTACAACAGGGTTCCAATAGTTCTTAGGAAGGGGATGGCAATAGCACAATTAATATTCTTTAAGAACGAGGAAACGGAGAGAGAACACTACGATTGGATGAAGAGATACAGAGATCAAGAAGAAATAAGGCTTCCCAAGAAGATTTCCTTTATTTAAGAAATTTTTATAAAGATGCCTGCAGAGTCTCAGGATATGGATTACAAAGAGCTTGGATACTGGGGTTCTTTCTTTCTTGTTTTGGGAATAATACCAATTGCTGGAACAGTTTTGAGTATTGTGGGCTTTGTCATGGTAACTATTGCCTACAAAAGGGCTGCAAGAGAGCTTGGAAGAGAGGAGATATGGAAATATTATTTGTACTATCTCATCCTAATCTTCTTAGCAATCCCTCTCATTGCCTTAATGGTTCTTTTCATGGAGAACTCGGAGGTGCTGTTTGGGATACTTGTGGCCATAGCCGCTGTCGCAATACTTGGAGCAAACTACTATAAGAAGAGTCTCTACGCTCTGTCGGAGGCAACGGGAGAAGGTGACTTTAGAACTGCAGGAAATCTCTACTTCTGGGGAGCTATCCTAACAGTAGTCCTTGTTGGGGCAATAATAATGTATATTGGGAACATATTCCTTTTTATGGGATTTAGGTCTCTAAGGAGATCTGAAAGCTCATAAAGGAATAAACCTTATTTACTATTATCTTATAAAAAACTTGGGGCGGTCGTCCAGCTTGGCCAGGATGCCCGCCTGGGGCGCGGGTGGTCCCGGGTTCGAATCCCGGCCGCCCCACTTGAAGAGACTGAAAGGACAATAAAAAAGATTTTGTCCCAGAGCAAGCATAAAATGAAGAAAAAAGGCGAATTTGATGAGATTTAAAGGGATGAAAACAGCTGATCTTATCTTGATGTATGCATTTTCCTTTTCCTATTTACAACATCTGTATATGGTGTCCTATAGGGAACCAGGATTTTTAAATATATGGTACCCTAAATGGTACTAGGTGTACAAGAGTTCTGGGACCTTTTGGTTGCTCATGGATAATCCCCTAGCATAATTCCTCTTGTATTTCTCAAGAGCTTCTTTGAAATCCTCCAAACTTCTCATGTCCTTCTTCATCTTCAATATGTTCACAAGATCCCTTATAGACCATCTCATGTTGATGAATTCCTCAACAACGTTAGATATAAACTTATAATCTCCAGTAATACCCCTTTCTCTTAAATATCCTTTTAAGATCTCTGCGAGAACATCCCTTCTCTCATCATCTGCTGGGTATACAACTACTCCTATAAGCCTTTGCCCTATTGCTGGATCCCTTCTTAAGAGCTCCCAAGTTTCCGAACTGTTTGATGTTAAGATGAGATACACATTCTTTAAAATGTCTGAAGCATCTGCAGAGACCTCTAACCCTCTAAAGGATGCCAATATCTTTAAGAGATCCGATCTGTTTGTCCCAGCAAAGACATCCTCACAATCATCCACTATCACACACACCTTTGTATTTTTTCTTCTCAACTTATCAAATGCCCTCTTGAATTTAACGACGTAACTCATAAGCTTTAGGAGACCTCCTTCTTGCAGTTTTCTCCCTTCCCCAAAGTATACAATAACATCTCCAAGCTTATCTGCCAGTTTCCAAGCTAGAGTTGTTTTTCCCCAACCTGGTGGCCCTATAAGTAAGTAAACATTTGTCTTCATTTCCAAAAGATCATCAAGAATTTTGTTGTGCCATCTTCCATAAAGTTCCTTCTCGATGATTTTCTTAGCACTATCATCAGGTCTTATTCCAAAGCTGAAGTCATCTTCTCTCTTTATTATTCCAATTCTATAGTATTTTCCTTGAAGCTTTGGAGGAGTCCATCTCTGAATAGCTTCTCTAAACTTTTTAATACGATTCTCCATAGTATTAATCATTTCTTTGACTCTCAAGGTTCTATCTTTTTCTGCATAAGATATATCCAAAAACTTCTTCAAAAATTCAAGTATTTCACTGTACTTGTCTAATGCCTCTTTTAGGTATCTCTTGGCCCTTTTCTCAGAGCTTTGGATATTAGCTTGGGCGTCGAGCTCCATATAGTGAAGGGTAAGTATTAACAAGGCCTTTTTTGGAGGAAGAGAAAATAGAGGGACAAGGTACACTTCTTCGACGGCTAGAGAGCCTACAATAAAATACCTTAAGGTCATCCTCTCCACTGTGAGAGTCCTCAGAAGATCCTCTACTAAACCAAAGACATAAAATAAGTGCTTCTTGGCGGAGTAGACAGACTCTCTGAGTTGGTTGTATATTTCCATATACCTATCCTTTTCATAGAAACTCTCTGCAGATTCTCTAGCTATTCTGTCCAAGTCTATCTTTAAAACCCTTGCAATGTCGATCATAGCCTTTACGGTCTCCACAATGTCTTTTGATCTCCTAGGGTTACTACTTAATGACTTTAATGCATCCTTTAGATGTCCTCTAACGATATCCTTGTACCCTATATTTTTCTTATTTTTTATACTTCTCTCTATTAAGTCTATGATCTTTTCACAGTATTCAGAAATCTTCCTAAGTTCTACTAAAACTTTATCAAAGTGTTCCTTAACAGATCTAAACTCCTGTCCTCTTCCAACAGCGATCTGGTAATCATAAATACCTAATCCAAACAAGGACATCAAAAGACTCATAGAAGGGACAATTACATCTTCTCTCCTTATCACCATAGGTATCTCCGGGATTTTTGCTTTGCCTATCATATTCAATATTTCTAATATTTTATTTCGAAACTCTTTGAAAGTTTCTATGTCCGGATGATCGTCTTTGCAGAATTTGTTAGAGTATTCTATCAAGATATTCTCCAACTTTAAATGAGTGTTCATGATATCATATAGTTGTGGTTACATTTATAAAAATTTCCATAATTTAAAGATCTACGGGAATTGAGATTCTTACTCAGACAGCCTTTGTGAGAGGGAATGAATGGAGTGGGGAGGCCTAGATCATTTCAAGAATTTTAGGAAGTTTTGGAAGGAGAATGAAGAAGGGATATTAGATGAAATATTAAATGTTCTGGGATAGAATTTTCGGAGAAAGATATAAATGTGTGCGTAGTGACATCAAAACCCAAATCTGTGAATATATCTCGAGCTTATCCTTTGATCCTAAAAACTGAAGGAGGATCCTTATTTTACAGCTGCAATTTTGATTCATGAGCTGATACATAGGAAAACCTCCGAAATCTTTCTAAAAGCTGGGAGAAAGCCGGAAAAACTTATAGATGAAGCCTTTACACTATTTGTGGAACACGAAATCCTTAAGAGAGTATTCGGTGAAGAAGCATCTTCGAGGGTTCTCAAGCTAGAGAAAGAAAGGATAAAGAGTGTTGATATTGAAGCTTGCTGCAAGCTCTTCCCGGTGTTCTCAAAAATCTTGAAGTTTCCGATATTCTCAAACTTTTCTGTCCAGGAGCTTCTCGAAACACTAAACTCCATAAAGTTCATAAATTGCTAGAAAATCTCTGATCCTCATGAAACTCTGTGTCCTTTACTCTGGGGGGAAAGACTCCAATCTTGCTCTCTACAAAGCTTCAAGGGAGTTTGAAATCCTATGTCTTGTTAATTTCATCCCTGAATCTTCTGAGAGCATGTTATTTCACTTTCCAAATTCCAAGCTGACAAAACTTCAGGCAAAGGCTATGAGTATTCCAATAATTCAAAAGTTTTGCAAAGATGATGAGGAGAGTCAGGTAAAAGCATTAGAGGAAGCCTTAATTGAGGCAAGAAGGGAATTTGGGATAGAAGGAGTTGTTACTGGAGCTGTAAAATCAAACTATCAATATTCAAGGTTCAGAAAGGTCTGTGGGAAGATTGGTTTGAAATGCATAAATCCACTGTGGATGGAAGATGAAGAAAAGATTTTAAAAGAAATATTGAAATTGAAATTTGAGGCAATAATTACTAGGATTGCGGGATATCCCTTCGAACCAAAGTTTTTGGGAAGAAAGATCGATGAAGAATTCTTGGAGTATTTGAGGAAGGCAAAAATGAATATTGCTGGAGAGGGGGGAGAATATGAGACCTTTGTAACTTGGATGCCACTATTTAAGAAAAGAATAAAAATTCTTGAAGGAAAAAAGATTATAAAGGAATTTGAGGGAGAGTATTTAATTTCAAAGGCTGATCTTTGCGATATTGGTCATCTTCCTCTCAAAGCTTAAAATTCAATCCCTCTGGCTCACAGAGAAAGTATATCCCTATATTCCAATCACCAGAGTTGGCACATTCTTCGTTAGATTATAAGGAATGTACTGATAGCCTTTCTATACAAAAAGAGCTTTTAAAGGAAGGTTCTGAAGATCTTGTATTGTAGACATGTTCTACGAGAGGTTTTGAGATAATGAAGAAAATGTTGATGAAGCCTTTGTTTTATGGCAGAGAACTTGGAACAAAAGCGTATCCTGATAAGTTGGTCAAAGTTTACAAAGAGGCTGGAGTGGAAAAGTTAAGAAAAAATAAAAGATTGGGAGAGTTTTGAGAAGATGAGTCCTGAGGAATTCCTAAAAATTGGCTATAAAAATCTTACGGAGAAGGTTCCAAATAGAGGAATATAAAGAATTAATTTATGAGGAGGACTGGGTGATTGTGGATGAGGAAAGAGAGATAACAAATGAATTCTTGGAGAAATTAATAGAAGATGGGAATTACATTTGGTGTGTTGTAGAGATAAACGGAGATGGAAGGGATGGAAAGGGACTCCTTTCATGACAGAAGATCTTATCAGCAAATTGGCTTGGAAGTATGTTGCTATGATAAAGATATAAATATTTGGAGGTAAAAATTTATCATGGCAAACTTATTTTTTGATGGAGTAAGTTATTCCATCGATATAGAAAACTTCGTTGACATAAGGATCCCAAATACCTTTCTCTGATTTATCTGTTATATAGATAGCTTTCTTGAGATCTTTCAGAAATCTTGACAGGATTATCAGCTTATTATATTTATGTACCAATTTCTTTATTCCTATAATTGTTCCATGTTTTGTTATAAAAAATTCAGTCCCAACTATAATCTTTGCCCCAATCAAGTCTTTTAGTGGAAATATCGCAACTTTTGGTGAGCTAGATACCACTGCAATATTTTTTGATTGAAGATTTTTTATCAGTTTCAGTGTTCTTCTTCTTAAGTTTTTGATAATGAAATTTTTCCAAACATCTAGGGAAAATTTAAGGAGTTCATAGTAGTTCAGGCCAAAAAACAATAATAGGGTCCCAAGTGCTCTTCTTGAAATATGAGATATTCTCTTTGGAAGAAAAAATTTTAACAATGGGTTCATAGCAGACAATACTGTTTTTCTTACCAGAAAATTTTTCCTTAAATGCTTATGATATATTGAGAAGTATTTTAAGTAAGATATTGTACAATCGAGATGTGGGGGTAATAAAGTATTATCGACGTCAACTATTACCAGTCTCTTATCCTGCTTTTGCAAGAATTATCACCTCAAGTATATATAGGAATCCCATGAAGAAAGATTCCTTGAGATTCACTAAGGGCGGTTTTGCTTTAAAATCTTCTTTAATCAAAACCTTTGTTAAAACTTTTGGGAGAAATATTAGAAAAATCAGAAGAGTTAAACGAGATATTCCCAAAGAATATAAGGTTTTAAAGAAGCAAAATATAAAGAAAATATATGCCAAGATTAAAAA
>CAZUOK010000018.1:0-9833 GCA_964622145.1 Candidatus Woesearchaeota archaeon
CTCCTAGCATTTTCTAGCATGGCATGATTGTTGTTGAAGAAGACGTAGACTTTTTTAGGCCTCTTCTTAAGGATCCTTTCACAGACTTCCCTTAGCTCCTCTTCGCTGTACCAATGCCCATACCAACAGGATCTTCCATGCATCCTCAAATAAATCATCCCATTGCAACAAAATACCTCCCTTGGAAGATTGGGGGCATCAACACTCACAATTGTTATCCCAAGTTCTTCTCCAAATCTTTCGAGATCTGTCTTAAACCAGGAAGAATTCCTAAATTCTATTGCAAATCTCTCCCCAAGATCTGTTTTCTCCACAAATCTCTCGACTCTATCCCTAAGTCTTATCCCAAAGCTTGGAGGGAGCTGAAATAGATAAAAATCTATGAACTTTTCCAAAGGTTCAAATATTTCTTTAAATCTTCCCCATCTCTCAAGAGCCCTTGAGTCTAGCTTAAAATAATGAGTTATTACCTTATTTACCTTCACGCTCCACCTAATATCCTTCGATTTCCTAGCCCAACCCTTGACCTGATTTCTAAATGGATATCTGTAGAAACTCATGTTAAGTTCAATAGCGTTCAGGTTTGAATTCTGAACATACCATTCGAACCCATCCGGATTCCAGGAGTACATCCAGCCAGATGTCCCAACGAAGACTTCCAATTCCCTCACCAGTTTTTCAGTATTTCAAGGAATCTCTTTGCATCTTCTAACATATAAACGTTGTTAAAGAGGATATAGATTTCCTCAGGACCTTCCTCAATCTTCCTCGCAATCTCCTTTAATTCTTCCTCAGAATACTTGTGCTTGTAGTTTATCCTTCCTCCCTCAACCCTTCCATGAAGTCTTATGTACCAGATGTCCTCAGAGAATCCTTTCCTTTGCAAGGGGTCAAAGACATCAACAAGATCGAGATCTTTACATACTTCCCTTATCTTTTCCTCCCTCCAACCTCTAAACTCCACAGCTATGTTGATAGAATCCCTCTCAACACTCCCAAAGAACTTCTGCACAATCCTTACATTTTCATCCGTATCCCTAAAGCTCGCTGGAAGCTGTACAAGCATGACCTTGCTACCAAGTATCTTACAAATCTTCAGCATGTGATCCCAGAATTCCAGCGTTTTGTCATTCAATTTTAGGTAACCAACCTTCTCCTTTATCTCTGAGACATTAACATTGCTCTTTTTCCATGTTGGGCTTCTTGAGGGATGTGTTATTCCCTGAAAACACTTTGGGACAAACTCAAACCCTTCTGGAGCCCTTTCTCTCCATTTCTTCACCGTTTCTTCCCTAACAATCTGATAAAATGTCTTCTGGACTTCGAGGAGTTCAAACTCCTCAAAGATCCTCCTTGTGGGATTCGAGCAGACTCCCACCTTTATCATTGGGGATTACAGTATCAACAAATACTTTTAAATGAAACTCTCCAAGTGTACTTGGGGATGGAGCTAAGGGAGTATCAGAGGAGTATTGTTGAGAAGGCTCTAAGGAAGAATACTCTTGTCGTCTTACCAACAGGACTTGGAAAGACGATAATAGCAATAGCCGTTTCAAAGGAGAAACTGAGGGAAGGAGATGTCCTTGTTATGGCTCCAACAAGGCCCCTTGTGGAACAGCACTCAAAGACTTTTATGGAGTGGGGATTGGAAGGGACAGTAATAACGGGAAAGATAAGAAAAGAAAAGAGAAGGATTCTTTGGGAGAAGGGGAGGGTTTTCTTCGCAACTCCACAGACAGTTTTGAGTGACTTGAATGATGGAATTTTAGATCTCAAAAGATTCTCTCTCCTTGTTTTTGATGAGGCCCACAGGGCTGTTGGAGAATATTCTTATGTAAAGATTGCTAAGGAATATGTTAAGAAAAGGGAAAATGGTCTAATACTCGCATTAACAGCATCTCCAGGGAGCTCTCCAGAAAGGATATTGGAAGTTTGTAGGAACCTGTACATAGGACAAATAGAATTCAGGACTGAGAGAAGCCCTGATGTTGTTAAGTATGTGAAGGAAAAGATTACAAAGACTATTGTGGTAGAGCTTCCTCCTGAACTTGAGGCTCTTAGAAGGGAAATAAGGGAAAGTTTAAAGGAAAGGCTGAGTGTTTTAAAGGAGTACGGTGTAATTGATAGCTCAAGTCCTAGTAGGGTCAAGTTGACGGAGTTGATTGAACTCCAGGGGAAGCTTGAGAATCCCAGCATGGAGGTCTACCTTGCACAGGCAATAAAGCTATACCATCTCCTAAAGATTGTTGAATCTTATGGTGTCAAGGAAGGATTGGAATTTTTGAGAAGGATGGAGGGAGAAATAAAAAAGAGTAACATCCTCTTGCTAAGAGATGAAAAGCTTGTAAAGATAAAAAAGATGCTTGAAGAACTTTATGAGAAGGGGGTTTTACATCCAAAGCTTAGAGAACTTCTAAGGTTGTTGAGAGAGAGGAGGGGTAAAAAGGTAATAGTGTTTGTGAATCTTAAGAGGACCGCAGAGTTTCTTGAGGATTTCTTAAACAGAAACGGCTTTTTCTCAAGGAAGTTTGTTGGTCAAAGGGAGGGAATGAGCCAAAGAGAGCAGATAGAGACTCTTAGAATGTTTAAGGAAGGAAAATTTGATATCCTTATATCCACAAGCATTGGAGAAGAAGGGCTACACATCCCAGACGTTGATACGGTAATATTTTATGAACCCGTTCCCTCCGCTTTGAGAAGCATTCAGAGGAAGGGAAGGACTGGGAGGACAAGGTTCGGAGAGATAATAATCCTTGTAACAAAGGGGACAATGGATAGTGGGTATTACTTTATTTCAAAGAGGAAGGAAAGAGAGATGATAAGAAGCCTTTTGATTGCAAAGAGGATGCTTGAGGGGGAAAGCCAGAAGAGTTTGTTAGACTTTGGGGTGATAAAGAGATGAGATATATAGAAATACTCTTCCTTCTCCCCATAGTTCTCTCCGTACCATACATAGAGGGGATAAGAGAGATTACTGTCTTTAGGAACTCAACGTTCTTGGTAGGATTTAACGTTTCATATATAAGTGATGGTAAGATAGAGATACATTCTCCAGATTGCATTGAGATTGGAAAGAGAGAATACAAGTTTGGGAAGGTCTATGGAGAAGTTCCTTTTTACATTTACGGAAGGGTTCACTGTAATCCCGGTCTTTACTTTTTAAGGATTACTGCCACCTCAAATGGAGATTCAAACGAATGGGAGGTTCCCATGATTGTTTTTGGGGATGTTAAGGTAAAGAAGTTTGGAAATTGTTTGGAGATGGAGGGCTGGAACTTCTGTGACAAGGCTTGCTTCTTGGTTGGGGATAAAGAAATCTGTTCCAGAAGGATTTGTTTCCCGGATGAAAAAGAAGTTAAAGTGTTTTGCGAGTTCTATGGAAAAAGAATTGAAAAGAATGTTGGAGAGTGGAGGGAATTTCAGGAAATAAAGATAATAGATGGTGATGTTTCAGATGGAATCATAGAGATTGAGCTTGGAAATGGAGATTACTGCTTTGAGGCCTATCCTCCCCTGTACATAGAGGAGAAGTGCTTGAGGAGTGAGGGAAGGGTGAGATTACATGTTAAGGTTGTTGAGGAGACCAATAAGACCAGATTTTCCTTGAGGGTAAAGAAGGTTGGCTCGGGATGGGAAGAGTACATAAGTGTCTACAGGAGCTGTTACCCTGAGATAAAACTGTACTATTCCTCAATAGACTTCGAGAGGAGGAAGGTTAGGGTTGTTGTCTCGAATGAGGGGGAATGTCCCGCAAGGAGTGTTAAGGTTATAGACAGGGGAAGAGTGTTTTATATCGAAAGGCTTGGAAAAGGAGAATGGAAGCTTCTAGAACTTCCCTACAGGGATAAGATAGAATTGAAGGTTATTTACAAGAAAGGATTGAAGGCTGTTGAAGAGAATCATACAATAATTCCTGAGTTTGTTATTTTTGAAGAAAAGGAGAATCCATTGCTAAAAATATTTGCATTGATACTTGTCCTTTTCCTTATCATCCTTGTTCTCAGAAAGATTGTTTGAGGTCAGCGATCACCTCCTTGTCATCATCTCCTCAGATCACGCCAACCTCATCAGCAAGAATTCATTGGAAGGCCTCCTTTAAAAAGATATCAGTAGTAAGCTTACTCATCATCGATCAGAGCTCACCGCCCTCATCATAGGGAACAACTTACTTCCTTTTAGTCTTCCTAAAGTATTCCAAAACTTTCCTTTTGTCCAAGATCCCGTAAAGCCTAAAGCATAACTTCTCCCACCTTACTTCATTCTTCTCATAAAATCCTACTTCCAATTCCACTACTTGAATTGGTAAATATCTATCTCCTAAAAGATACTTCCCCAGCGAGCCCAGATCTAAGACCCTCGGAAATTCCATCCTAGGATATTTACTCAGAGCCATATATATTAACAATTCTTCCCCAAACTCTACTGGATACTTTCCGATTATTCTAATTTCAACAACCCTTTTACCAGAATATCTATCCAATATTTTCTGAAGTACTTCCTCCGGTAACCTCCTTTCAAACTCCTCTTTCAAAAGTTTCTCAAGGTTCGTGTTTACCATCTCAAAGTTGTTGTTTGGGAGATAAATAATTAAAAGGTTTTGATGGGATAGGGAAGGTATGTTCGAATACGATGGGATAAGGATACTTTGGATAGGACATGCGAGCTTTAGGATAGAAGACTCAAAAGTGATATATATAGATCCGTATGCAGAAGGGGATTACAGCAAAAGGGCGGATATAGTTCTTGTAACTCACGAGCACTTCGACCACTGTGACAAGGAAAAGATCTCTAGGATCTCTGATGAAAACACAAAGATAATCGGCCCTAAGGAAGCTATAGAAAAGTTGGAGGGAATTCCTGGAGAAAAGGTTGTTGTAAGACCTGGGGATGAAATTGAGATAGAAGGAATTAGGATAAAGGCTGTTCCCTCCTACAATATAGGGAAACCCTTCCACCCAAAAGGAAAAGGGGTTGGTTACGTGATTGAGATGGATGGAAAGAAGATTTACCACGCAGGAGATACGGATGCAATTCCTGAGATGAGAGAGATAGAGGTTGATATTGCCCTCCTCCCAATAGGGGGAACGTACACGATGGATGATATAGAAGCCTCGGAAGCTGTGAAGAACCTCATAAAAACAAAGGTTGTTATTCCAATGCACTACAACTACCTGGAGGGGTTGGAAAAAGATCCAAATAGATTCAAAGAGCTTGTTGGGGATTCAGCAGAGGTTGTCATACTGGAACCAGGAAAGTAATCAAACCATTATCCCAATAGCGTCAAAGTTTCCTGCTATCTTATACTCTTCATCCTTTTTTATTAATACAATATCACCTTCCCTAGCTTTTACAACCTTTCCAGGAAGTATTATCTTACCTTCCCCTCTTGTTATTACGAGGACAAGATCCCTCTCATCTCCAAAGGCTTCCTTTCTAATCTCCCAATAAACACCAATTTTCAGTATCTTTATCCCCTTTTCTTTTATATCATACTCCCTTATCCAAAATTCTCCAGTCTTCAAAGCCTTTCCAAAGTTTTCCATCAGCCGAACAACCATAACTTTTAATAGATTTGTGCTGTTATAAAGGTTCTAGTTCGGGGGAGGAGGTGAGACATCTGAGGACATTTTACATAACAACCCCCATATATTACCCAAATGCTGATCCTCATATAGGACATGCCTTCACAACAATAGTAGCGGATGTTATTGCAAGATGGAAAAGATTGGATGGATACAATGTATTCTTCTTAACAGGGACTGATGAACATGGATTAAAATTACAGCAAGCTGCCGAAAAAGCTGGGAAGGATCCAAAGAGCTTTGTGGACGAGATGAGTGAAAGATTCAAGAGATTTTGGAAGGATTTAAACATAAGCTACGATAGATTCATAAGGACAACGGACAGGGATCATGAAGAGGTTGTTAAGTGGGCCCTTGAAGAACTTTACAAGAAAGGTTACATATATAAAGGGAGATACAAGGGATGGTACTGCATAAGTTGTGAGAGCTTTCTTACGGAGGATGACTGGTATGAAGAGAATGGGGAGAAATACTGTAAGGTTCATAGAAAAAAGCTTGTTTGGATGGAGGAGGAATCTTACTTTCTGAAGATATCCGAATTCAAAGATTTTATAATGGAATATTTGAGGTCTGGACACATAGTTCCTGAAAACTACGCTAATGAAATGATTGCAAGGATTGAAAAGCACGGCCTTCTAGATTTGTCCATAACAAGGCCTAAGGAAAGGGTTTACTGGGGAATAGAAGCCCCCTTCGATGGGGGACATACGATATACGTCTGGATAGATGCCCTCCTTAACTACATCTCAGGGATAAAGTTCCTTGAAGATAAGGATTTCTTTGGGAGATATTGGTCAAACGTCCACCACGTTATAGGAAAAGACATCCTCTGGTTCCACTCGGTTATATGGCCAATTGTGCTTGAGATGCTGGGAATAAAGCCTCCAAAAAAGATTATTGTTCACGGTTTCTGGACGGTTGAGGGACAGAAGATGGGGAAATCCCTTGGAAACGTCATCTGGATACCTGATTTAATAAAATACGGGACAGATGCTGGGAGGTATTTCTTACTTAGAACAGCATCCTTTGAGAAAGACTCTGATTTCAGCTGGAGACTCTTCAAAGAGAGGTACAACAATGAACTTATCGGAATATTTGGGAACCTCGTCAGGAGGGTTGGGATCCTAGCTATGAATAGACTCAATGGAAGGGTTAGAAGGGATGAAGTTGAGGAGAGACTGAGGGGGAAGTGTGAGGAGGTTCTTGAAAGGGCTAGGGAATATGTAGATGAATTTAGGTTAAATTTGGCACTGAAGGAAGTATTCTCAATATTTTCGGAGATAAACTCCTATCTAAATGAAAGGGAGCCTTGGAAGGAGGAGGATCCGAACAGGACCCTCTACAATTCCCTGGAGGGGATAAGATTCGGTGTGAACTTGCTGTACCCCTTCATGCCAGAGACCTGTGAAAGGGTTTCGAAGGCGTTTGGATTTGAGATAAAGAAGTTTGATGAGCTGAGATTTGGAGAAAAGGAGGGATATGAGATAAAAGAAGCACCAATACTTTTCAAGAAGATCGAGTAACTTAGCATGCATTATAACTGCACAATTTTTATAAATAACTTTGCATTTAAAGTGCAATATGTATGAAGAGATATTGTTGGAGCTGGAGGATGAGAAAAAAGAATTCTTGGAGGGAGCTATAGAAAGGGAAAACCTAGATAAGTATAGAAGTTTTTTAAGGTCAAATAGAGCTATTGCAATTGCAGGGATAAGAAGATGTGGGAAATCCGTTCTCGCCCATATGTTACTAAAAGGCAAGGAATACTACTATGTAAATTTTGATCATGAGCTGCTTTATGGATTAAAAACTGAAGATTTATCCAAAATTTATAAGGAACTTAGAGAGTTGTTTGGGGAAAGAAGGTTTTTTCTTCTCGATGAGATACAGAATATAGAAGGCTGGGAATTGTTTGTGAACAGGTTGCTTAGAAAGAGATATAAAGTGGTTATTACTGGATCGAATTCAAGACTCCTCTCCACAGAACTTTCGACCCACTTGACAGGGAGGAAGACGACAATATTTCTATTTCCCTTTTCTTTTAGGGAGTTCTTGAGATATCACAATTTTCCAATAAAGAAGGTATATTCTGAGAGCGAGGTAGGAGATTTATACAAATTCTTAAGGGAATACATACTAAATGGGGGGATGCCTGAAAGTTTTAAGGAAGAAGATAAAAAGAGGTATTACAGGGAACTCTACGATGACATCTTAAAGAAAGACATACTTGCCAGGTATAAAATAAGAGAAAGGGAAACCTTTCTAGAAATATCAAACTTTGTAATGTCCTCCTTCTCTTCTAGGATCAGTTTTAGAAGAATCTCGGACATCTTTGGACTTGGAAGTGTTCACACTGCAAAAAATTATGTGAGATATCTAGAGGAAGCTTTTTTGATATTCCTGTTGGAAAACTACTCTCCTAAGATTTCTGATAGAATTAAAAGCCCAAAGAAGGTTTATCCAATTGACACAGGATTCTCAAATTACCTTTCTTTTAAGGTAAAAGATAAGTTTTCGAGACTTCTGGAGAACTTGGTTTCGGTAGAATTAAGGAGAATATCTTTGCTAAAAAGTTATGACCTATATTATTTCGATGTAAATGGTGAGGTGGATTTTGTCTTAAAGAAGAACCACACTGTTAGGGCGGTTATTCAGGTTACTTATTCAGAAGATTTGGAGGATATTAAGGAGAGGGAATACAACTCCTTGAAGAAGGCTATTAGGATATTAAAGCCCGAGAAGTTCTTTATTGTATCTTGGAAGTCTGAGGGGGAGATGAAGGGGATAAAAGTTATCCCATTGTGGAAGTTTTTGCTGTTTTCTGAGGAGTACGTATAGTGCATTATAACTGCACAGTCTTTATGAATAACTTTGCATTGAAAAATTTTTAAGGAGATCTCTTTTTGTAATAATCCCAAAGAGTTCCTTGTCAACAATCCCTTTGAGTCTTGTCTCATATAGAATGCTTTCAAGCCTTTTCCTGCACTTTTTTATTAAGTAGGTTTTCCGATCTTGGTATCATGAACAGTACAATTTTTGGAATTTTTGGACTATTCATGAGACAAGCTTTTAAAATCATACCTGCAAGATACTCTTGATGAAAGAGGGTTTAAAAGAAGTTGTAAGGGAATGGTTGTATTACGAGCTCCCAGAGGTCATTGACAGAGAGATAAATCCCCTTAAATTCATGAGCTGGAGGGTTAAGAAGATAGTATCTATAATAGGGTTTAGGAGGACTGGGAAAACCTATCTCCTTTTTAAGATAGCAAAGGAAATTGGTAAAAAGAATTGTCTCTACGTAAATTTTGAGGATGAAAGAATAAGAGGTATAAAGTTCAAGGATTTCTTGGATGTTGTTAGGGAGTTTTATGGAAATAAGAAGGTATTACTTCTGCTTGACGAGATCCAGGAAGTAAAGGATTGGGACAGGTGGTTGAGGACCCTAAATGATCTGCCACAATTTTTCGTATTTGCTACCGGCTCCTCATCAAAGCTTGGTCTTGAGAACATTCCCTCGAGGCTGAGAGGGAGGACAATAACAATCAACCTTCTTCCTTTGAGTTTCAGGGAATTCCTTTGGTTTAAGGGAGAAGAAGGAGAAATCCCATCTGGAGTACTTAAGAAATACCTCAAGGACTACGTTGAAAACGGGGGGATGCCTGAGATTGTCTTGGAAGGTAAATCAGAAATCCTTGCTCACGAGTACTTCGAAACATTTGTTTCGAGGGATCTGGTGGAGAAGTACAGGATAAAGAATGTGGAAGGAATAAGAGTAATGCTAAGGTATCTTCTGAATTCACCTTATGTAACTTACTCCAAGCTGTACAGATCCTTGAGATCTATGGGGTATGAAATAGGGAAAAGTACTGTTGTAAGATATCTCAATCTCATCGAGAGGGGCTTCTTTGTGTATCTTTTGAGGATGTTTGGGAGTGTTAAGAAACAGGAGCAAAACCCAAAAAAGGTGTACATCGTAGACAACGTGTTCATAAGGAAGTACGGTGTCAATGTAGGTCTTGGGAGGTTGATGGAGAACACCGTCTTCCTCGAATTGTTGAGGAGGGTGAAGTATGGATTTAGGGATACAGAAATCTTCTATTTTAAGACAAGAGAAGGATACGAAGTTGACTATCTTATCAGGGAGAAGGGAAGAGTCAGGGAACTCGTAAATGTTACCTATGCCAATTCCTTTGATGAGATAGATAGGAGGGAAATTAGAGCTCTTCTTCATGCCAAAGAACTATTTAAAGT
>CAZUOK010000019.1:0-409 GCA_964622145.1 Candidatus Woesearchaeota archaeon
ACGCCGCCCTTACAAGGCGGAGGTCCGGGGTTCGAATCCCCGCGGCCCCAGTGTTATGGTAATTTTAAAAGTTATTGTGTTAGATACTATTTCTTTTCTACAAAACTCTTGAAGAAATCTAAAATCTCTACTGGTAGCAATACCACAATCTTCTGGCTTGGATCTGAGGAAATATCCACCAATGTATATAGTGTTCTTAAGTACAATGCTTTTGGATCCTTTGCTAATACATCTGCAGCTTTTTTCAAATTTTCCGCTGTTTTTATCTCTCCCTCAGACTTTATTATTGCAGCCCTTCTCTCCCTTTCAGCCTCCGCCTGCCTCGCCATTGTCCTTATAAGTTCTTGAGGTAGCAAGATATCTTGTAAGTTTATTGAAACAATATCTATACCCCAATTCTCAGCTATTT
>CAZUOK010000019.1:419-1550 GCA_964622145.1 Candidatus Woesearchaeota archaeon
TCCACAAGTTTCCTTATCTCTTCCGCGACCTTTTCCCTGTTTGACAGCAAGTCATCCAGTTCTGTCTTTCCAACAACATCTCTCAATGCTGTTTGTGCGTACTGGGCCACAGCAAATGTATAGTTCTTGACGTTTAGTACAGCCTTTGATGGATCCTTAATTCTGAAATATATGACGCCATTTATCTTTACCGGGACGTTGTCCTTCGTTATGACCTCCTGTGCTGGGATGTCTACTGTTCTAACTCTCATATCCACCTTCTGCACCCACTCTACAAAAGGAATGATCCACTTTATCCCCGGGCCAAGTATTCCGACATATCTCCCCAACCTAAACTTCACACCTCTCTCGTATTCTTGTATTACGGTTAGACCTGCTAGGATTATGGAAAGAAGCAGAAGAGAAATCCCCAAGTAAGGTACTATAGGCAGTAGAGGGAGCCCCACAACAAGGAAAAAGATTGAAATTTCTCTCATTTCCCCAACCTCCTCCACTTCTTTCTTATCCTTATCTTTACATATCTCTTTTCAGTCATCCTCTGTATGTGTGCTCTATGGATATGTTTTGTGTACTCCTTTTTGTTCTTAAATAGTTTTCCACATCTGGGACATCTCAAGTATTCTTGGCCATCCTTATCTCTAACCCTTTCCGCCCTAAACATAGGGGAGGATGTACTCGGAAAGTTTATAAAACTTCTTTCTTGATATCCTTCAATTCGGCAACCTTCCCATATCTAGCTTCCTCCATTTCTTTACCAGAAAGGAAGCTCTCTCCAATTCCTATAAGCTCATCCTCTTTGTTGACAACAAACACAAATTCCTTTGGTCTTATCCTCTCATCGAACTTTACAACTCCTGGAGCCAGTAGATCCCTTGATCTCTTTATGAACGGTATTACGTCATCCCCCACAACAATCCTCTTCCTTGGAAACTCAAAGTAATCTTTCAAAATTTCTCCGAAGCAGACTCTTGGTATTATTACCCCGTCATTTGCTCTGACAACAAGTTGTATCTCTCCATCCTTCTTAGCATACCTTATTCTTCCCGTCTTCGCAAACACAACATCTAGCTCAAATACGTGTTTTGGAACCCTTGAGTGGTTCTGGTAGTTGAAGGATTGCCAAAGAATCCT
>CAZUOK010000019.1:1560-9754 GCA_964622145.1 Candidatus Woesearchaeota archaeon
CTCCTTCCGAATTCTCTGTCAACCTCAAATCCCTTCATAAACTCTAGGAAATCTTCAACCTTCTCAATTTTCTCCCCCTTCACCTTTTCTAAAAGGGCTTTTGAAAAATTTTTTGTAGGTCTACCATTTCTGTCCAGTATTTCCTCCGGTTGGAATATGAAGATTTCACCCTTTAGAAATCTTCCCAAAATCTTTTTTAGGAAGGATATCATCCTTCTATCAGTTTTTAGTGGGTAAACAACCTGGGTTAGGGGGTATGTCCCTCTAACTTCATTTGGTACCAAACCAAACAGCGTGCTTAGGAAGACAATATTTACTTTCCTTTCGAAGATCTTAGGATCTTCTTTCAAAATCCTCTTGTAGAAGATGTGGTCTTCATAAGGCTTCTTGTCAACATCTGGAAGGATCACCGTTGTGTCAAATTCAAATTTATAATATTTTAACCTTCTAAAGTGCTCTAAGATCTCTGGTCTAAACATTGTTTCATAACCCTGGTAAAGAAGGGCCCTTTTCTTTGAGAGGGGATTCCTCCTAAGGAAGAACTTCTTGTCCCTTATGGCTTCCAGGAATGCTTCTAGAAGATATGGATTTGCCCTTACTCTCATTTCGGTGTACTCCCAAAGTCTCCCTTCCCTTATAGCCTGTTTTATTCTCTTTATTTCAAGAATGCATTCGTAAAGATTTATCTCAGCAAGAATTTTTAACCTTTCCCTACCTTCAAGGAGCAGTATTTCCTTCGGCGTGTAATCAACCCAGTAAGGATGTGATACTGGAAGATAATCTAACTCATCAAGCCTTTTTGTCCCAAAGCTTGTTAATATCCTGTTATCTTTAGCAAAGAGTACATAGGATGCTGAATCAAATGTATCCGCTCCAAGAAGGACTGCTAGAGAGAAGAACATGGGATGCCCCAATCCAAAAACATGTAGGGGACTCCAAGGGATTAGTTTTCTAACCTCCTTTATTCCCTCACAAACTTCCTTAAAGGAATAGGATATTGCCTCCGGGACAACGCTTCCCAGTCCAAATATCCTATATCCTAGAGATTTTCCGTGTATAGCACTTTCTCTTATCAATTCAATATAATCTCCTCCATGAATAGGATATATCAGCTCTATACTGTTGAGGTATCTCACACCTTCCTCCGCAGCCCTTTTTGTGAGATTCAATTTCTTTAGGGCTTCCTCAAACCTACATCCCATTGGGATGGGATGGTCAAGGATAACTCCAATATCAGAGCCTATCTCCCTTTGGAATTCTATTATTTCTTGGTTTGTAACATCAATCTCTCCGTATCTCATCAATTGATAAGCTCCGGAATCCGTCATCACAACCCCTTCAAATTCTATTGCTTTATGAATTCCCTTCTCAAGAGCTTCTTCCCGAAGATTTGAATCCTTGTATACGATATAAGAATTCGTTATTACCATCTCAACTCCAAGCTTCTCCATATCTTTTCCAGGTACCACATTCTCCCTTGGATTTATTACAGGGACGAAGCAGGGAGTTTCAACCCTTTTTCCCTTTATTTTGATTCTCCCAATCCTTCCTCCTTGATCTTTTGCCTTTACTTCAAACATCATATCCTTTCCCTTATCCTCTCGAAGACTTCAAGAAACCTTTCATAAACCCTGTTGTCGATGTCGTAGAAGGTCTGAACCTTCCTGCTAAATGGGATATCCCCCAGATATTCTATCTCGTATCTCTTTGCGAAGTTTTCGAACAATCTCTTCCCAACGGTTAGTGTCTCAACTATACCATCCGGCTTGAGGTCCTCAGAAGTCATGTGTTTCATAAGCCTTCTGGCAAGTCTTCCGTATCTTTCATTGCTCCTAACGATCAAAACCTTGTATCCCGGGAGGTTTTTGAGAAGAAGTATGTTGTCCTCCTGCATGCCAGGAGTTAAATTGAATACGACAATGCCCTTCATTGAGGGGATTTCTGTTATGAGTTTCTTACATATCATCAACCTTGAGGATGTTCTCCAATACTTGAATCCCATGGTCTCAAAATCCCTAAGCGTCATGCACCTTTGGAAGTAGCTCTTCAGGTTGAGGGGGTTATAAACATCAAGATCAACACCTAGGACGGATTCCTCTTTTTGGAACTCTTGCAACAGATTTAGGAAGAAGGTGGATTTCCCGCAGTTTGATCTTGGAGATATTAGAAAGAGGTACCTTCCTCCTTCAACTCTTTTTAACTCTTTCTCCACAAGGAGCTGCATGATTCTATAAAAATATGGAAAGGCTTATAAGTTTGACCTATGTTCGTCACTCTATGCTCTTTTGTCCGAAATGTGGGGGTGTGCTTGTCCCAAAGAATGAGAAGAACGAAAAAAAGATGGTTTGCACGAGATGTGGCAGCGAATACAAATTGAGGGAAGATCTGAACTTAATAGAGAAGGTTAGTAAGGGTACAGGAGTAATAGATGTGTCCGAACTCCCAAAAGAGATCGCTCAGAAGACAAGGATAAAATGCCCAGAGTGTGGAAATGAGGAGGCCTACTTCTGGGTGGAGCAGACAAGAGCTGCAGATGAGCCTCCAACAAAGATATACAAGTGCACAAAATGTGGATACATGTGGAGGGAGTACCAGTGAAAGTTGAGATCTGTGCCAAGAGATTCACCAATGCCTACATTATAGAGGAGGATGGTAAAGAAGTTGGAAAAATTGTGAAGTCTTCCGTGAGATTACTTAAGTTCAGTGAAGTGTACGTAATAGAATATAAGGGTGAGGAGTGGAAATTGGAGAAGAAAATGCTGTCAGGGGAAGTCATTGGTGATAACCTAATAATTAAGAGAGAAAAAGGTTCCGTCAATATTAATGGAGAACCTGTTAAGGTAAACAGGAAGACCAAAAGATCTGTGATTGAATATACCTTTCCCGATGGAAATTCTGTGAGGATTCACCTTCGAGCATTCCTTGATGATGTTCTACTGTTAATAAAAGGGAGATTGCTTCTTGGGGAGATAGAATGCAAGAGTGCGGAAGATGTAAAGAAACTACTGGCCTTCTTTTTGCTTGAACAGATGTTATAAGAATCAGTGAGGTAGCTCCTCATCATCCTTCAGTCTGGGAAGGCTTCATCACAGAATTTAAGGGATATAAAGTTTTTAATAAAGTTTTTGTAGAAAATAAAATAAAGAAGGAAATCACTCCTTCAAAACAGCTTTCTTTGCCATCTCTATATCTTCTTTGGATATTGTAACCCTTCCTGCGTGGGATGCCAACTTGGATGCATCCTCTGCTATTCTCTTTATGACAGTCTCTATTATGTCCACCGCCTTTGCAACAGCCTTTCCTGATATCCTGTCCACTCCGTACTTTTTGGATGCATTTCTTATTATTCTCTCAGCAGCTGCAAGGGGTATGGCCGTCTTCCTCTTTGGCATGTTATTTATAAGGTCCAAAATTTTTAAATACTTTATTAAATGGAAAGGATTAAAAGAAGGCTTTTTAAATGACCACCTGGAAGTGACGATGTATGAGGTTGATCCTCTTCAACGAGGGTGTTGGGAATTTTAGATATAATAAAGGTTACTCGGTATCGAGGGATGTTCTGAAGGAGCTTGAGAACTTCTATTGGTTCGACAGATCAAAGGTCGAGTTCACAATTGTTAACAGGCTTGAGGGGGAAAGCCTGGAGGAGTATTACAATAGGATATATGAAGAAGGGAGGAAAGGGAGATTTGTTGCGGTGGGGGGAGATCATTCCGTGACCTTTTCCCTTTACAGACCATTTAAAGGAGAGGGGATTTTGGTATTTGATGCCCATCCAGATCTTGAGAGCCCTGTTGATGTACCAACAAACGAAGACTGGTTAAGATTACTTATAGAGTCTGGAGAGATCAAAGGAAAAGATGTTTACATAGTTGGGGTTAGAAATCCTTCAAACAGGGAGATTTCTTATGCGAAAGAGGTTGGGGTGAATATCCTGTATTCCTCTGAAATAGAAAATTCTGAAGATATCTTAGATTTCCTACCAAGAAGGAAGAGATTCTATGTTAGTATAGACATAGATGTCTTTGATCCAGCCTTTGCTCCAGGAACATTCTATAGAGAACCATTTGGTCTTTATCCAAGAGAGGTTTTGGATTTGTTGGATGAGATAGAAATCATTTCCGCAGACATAACAGAGATAAACAAGGACTTTGATGTAAACAATATCACAATAAGGCTAGCTTCCTCCCTTTGCCTAAAGCTTCTTGAGAAGATCTTTGGGAAAGAGATATAAAATTTCCCTTCCAAAATTTAAAAATAATGGACGAGGATTATGAAAGGGAAGTGGGGGTTTATAAGAGGCTTCAGGATATATTGGAAAAAATTTCTGAAAGTTCCAAGGATTTTGCCATAAGCTTCTCCCTTGCAAACGCCATGTCAGTGTTGGCTTACCTCTATGCGAAGGTCGACCAGAAAATACATCCAACAATAAAAGACTTGAAGGCTTGGGAGGCTCTCTTCTCAGGAAATCACTTTGTGACCTGGCTTTATCTGAAGAATCCTTTCCTAACGTATGCCTTCATCGTCGTTCCAGCAACCATTTTGCTGTATCTCTGGCTGAAGGACTAGAGAAACCTTTTTAAATATTCCCAAGCTCTCAGACAGGGTGAAGAGGAGCTCGAGGAGATGGAAGAAAACAGTAAACAATTTCAGGTGTAGATGGAAGACCATAAAGAAGAGGCTAAGATTGAGGAAAAGATTGAGGAAACAACAAAGAAGGAGGGCAAAGTAATTTTTATATAATCTTTCTGCCGAAGTCTTTCCATGGGAGGTGACCTAAAAACAAAGGATTTCTGACTTGATTTCGAAAGAAGGTGCCCTTTGGATATCAGAGATTGCAAGAAAGCTGGGAGTTCCAAAGAGTTCTGTCTATTACTGTGTTAAAAGAAACTTCAGGACAAAGTGGGTGGTGATAATGAAGGGAGGACTGAAGCGTGTGCTCATTGTTTTGCCTGAACGGAGGTGATCCCTTTATTAATCTTTCCTTCTTTCTAATACCTTTATGAGGGTATTGTATTTGCATGCGGACTACATAAAATATAGGCCTGTTAAGAAGGCTGTTGAGTATGCGGATGAACCCGAAGAGAACGAGGTTAAAGAGTGTCTGGTCTGCTTTGTCACGGTTGAAAAGGGGGATGAGAAGGATAAAGAGAAGATTGTGGAAGCCTTCCTTGAAAACCTTAGAGAAGTTTCCTCTAGACTAAATGTTAGAAGGATTGTTATCTATCCCTATTCTCACCTTAGCAGTGAACTTGCAAACCCCCTCGATGCTAAAGACATCTTAGAAAAAATATGCAAAAGGTGTTCTGTTGAATTCGAGTGTTACAAGGCTCCCTTTGGATGGTACAAGGAGTTTGAAATAAAGGTTAAGGGACACCCCCTCGCGGAGGCTTCCAGGGTGATAAAGGTTGAGGAGGAGATTAGGAGGGTTGTGGAGAAGGAGTATTACATCATATATAAGGATAGGGTTGGGAGGGTTGAAGAATTTGATTTGGAAGAGTTTAATGAAGAGTTCAGGATACTTGTTGAAAAGGAGGCTTTGGGGAAGGAATTGGAAGGAGGGGAACCCGTTCTACTTGAAATTATGAAAAGGCTTGGCTTTGAGTGGGAGGAGATGAGCGATTATGGACACATGAGGTACGGACCGAAGGCGAGCTTGTTGATGGATCTTATCACTGAGTATTCTAAGAAGGTTTGCCTGGAATTTGGGAGGGAGAACAACATACCAATTTTTATAGTGAAAGGGACAAACATGTTCAATTTGGATGAGAAACCTATAAAGGAACATGCTGATCTTTTTGGGGAAAGATTGTATGAAATTGAGACTGACAAGGGGAGAATGGTATTGAGGTATGCTGCCTGCTTCCAACAATTCGCTATGGCGAAGGATTGGACGATAAGCTACAAAGAAATTCCATTCGGAATGCTGGAAATTGCTGATTCTTATAGGTTTGAGCAGAGGGGGGAGGTCGATCTTACGTTTAGGATGAGGAAGTTCCTGATGCCAGATATGCATGTGTTTTGTAGGGATGAGGAGCAGGCGAAGGAGTTTTTGCTAAAAATAAATGATAAGATAATGAAAGAGATGGAAGAGAAACTGGGTGAAAGGTACGAAATCCTTGTGAATGTATCTTCTCCTCAGCAGTTTGAGAGGTACAAGGATTATTTGATAGGATTGAGCAAGAGGGTTGATAGACCAATCCTAATATGCGTTTACAAAGGAAATTCAAACTACTACTGGACCTTAAACATAGAGTACCATATCATTGATTATCTAAAGAGGCCTAGGGAGATTGGGACAGTCCAGATCGATGTTGGGAATTCCAGAAGGTTTGGGATTGTCTATTACGATGAGAACTCTCAGAAGAGGTATCCTGTGATCTTGCATACAGCAATTCTGGGGAGTGTGGAGAGGTTTGTGTACACTATTTTAAACAAGTCTTTGAGGGAGAGGAAGTTTCCAGTTTGGTTTTCCCCAACCCAAGTAAGAATAATACCTGTTTCGGAGAATTATTTAGAGTTTGCTGAGAAGATTGCTGAAAGGATAGAGAGGGAAGGATTTAGGGTGGAAATAGATGATAGGAATCTGACTGTATCTAGAAAGATAAGAGATTCAGAGTTGGATTGGGTGAGTTATGCAATTGTTGTTGGAGAAAAAGAGATGAAGTCAGGGAAGTTACCTGTTAGGATAAGGGGGGAAGGGATAAAGGAGATGACTTTAAGTGAATTAATAGAGAGACTGAAGAAGGAGACAGAGGGTTATCCAAAGCTTGGAATCTACTGGAGCAAGTATCTGTCAAGGAATCCTGTGTTTTCTTAATCTTTATAAAGACTACTAGGATGGTCCAAAAATTGAAATAATAGACCTTTCTGTATCGAAACATTTTTATCTTTTGCTATCTCCTTTATATACTATTTTATGGAGCTAGCATTTTACGAGAGAGTATCAAAGCTAGAAAATTGGGCTAGAGAAAGGGCCCTCATATTATTCAGAACGTTCAAAGACAAAGAGTTTACATTCTCTGATGCGGAGGATGTCCTAACGAAATCTGGGAAAGGTCCAGGAAATCTTAAAGAATTGCTTTCAGTTTTGGTAAAAAATGGTTTATTAGAAGTAAGGAAGCTGGAAAAAGATCAAAGAAGAAGCATTTATAGATTTAAAATAGGCAAGGAAAAAGAGAAAATAACTAAAGATAAATTGTTGAGATTGCTAAAAGCTGGTGCTGATTTGATAAGGGGTAGAGTGAATTATGATGTCCTGCTGCTGTTCTTATTCTACAAGGCTATTAGTGACAAGTGGAATAAGAAAGTAAGAGAATACGAGAAGGAGGGTTATCCAAGGGTTAGAGCATACCTTCTAGCAAATGAAGAATTATACAAACTTTATGATGAGGATAGGAATAAACTGTATACTTGGCAAGAGATAACAAAGAAAAGAGAAACTATTAGAGAAATGGCAAATGCCATCATTGAGATTGGAAAGATGAATAGAGAAAAGTTAGGAGATATCGGGAAACTTGTGGAAGCAACTGGATTAATGAGTATCATGAGCGAAGATGCTTTACATGTTTTGGAAGAAATTGTGAAATTGTTCAATCAGATAGATTTCTCTGAATTTGAATTTGATGTCATAGGGGATGCCTATCAGTGGTTACTTGGATACTTTGCAACCATGAAGGGAAAAGCTGGAGAAATTTACACACCAAAAGAGGTTGTAAGGCTTATAGTAAGACTTCTTGATATAGAAAACAATTCTGTGGTTTTGGACCCTGCTTGTGGTTCTGCATCCATGCTTATTGAAGCTGAGAGATATATAGAGGAAAAGGGGGAGGAACCAAGGTTGGAATTATATGGGCAAGAATATAATGAGGCAGTTGCTGTTCTAGCTAAAATAAATTTAATTCTCCATGAAGTTGAAAATTGGAAAATCTTTGTTGGAGATAGCTTAAAGAATCCACAATTTAACGTAGCGGATTATGTACTGGCGAATCCACCATGGAACCAAGATGGTTATGGAGAAGACTCTCTGGGAACTAATCCCCAGCTTAGGGAAATTTATAAATTTGGTTTTCCTCCAAGAACTTCCGCGGATTGGGCCTGGATTCAATTGATGCTTCACTTCTCTAGAAAGAAAGTTGGAATAGTGATCGATAATGGATGCTTATTCAGAGGGGGTAGGGAGAAAGAAATAAGA
>CAZUOK010000020.1:0-9706 GCA_964622145.1 Candidatus Woesearchaeota archaeon
CAAGATAATTGTGAAGAACTTTGGAAACAAGGACTATAGGGGAGTTTTCCTATTAGAGAAGATAGGAATACCAGTCCAGAGTGTTAGGGAGGAGAATGGAAAGATAATCTTGGAATTCACTGTGGGTCCTGGAGAAGAGAAGGAAATGGAGCTTTACTTCATAAATCCAACCTTCCTTTGTTACCTCCTAGCCCTGATTGAAGTCGGGGTCTTCTGGTTGTTCTGGAGGCCCATATCTGTGGAAAAGGAGTACTTGTACTATTCAAAGGATGGGAGGACGGAAGTGCATGTCTTCATAAAGATAAAAGGATTCCCTGCAGGGGCAAGGGATGTGAAGATCATTGATAGAATACCTCCATACGCAAATATCAGAGGTTTTGAGACATTGAAGCCAGAATTGAAGGGAGATATGCTTGTTTGGGATGTTGGGAGAGTAAGAAGAGGGGAGGAACTATATTTGAACTATACCATTTCCTTTGGGTTTGAGGTGGCACAGGGAAGAGTAAGTTTACCAGAATGCTATGTGGTTGTTGGGAACAGGAGGTACAGGGTGAAACCGAAGCTTGTGGCATAAAAGTAAATAAAGGTGTCTTGAGAGAAATGAATTATGATATGGGAGGAGTACTGGGATCCATTTGAGTATGCGGAAAGAGTTAAGAGAAGGATTGACAGGATGATAAGAAAGATACTGAGGGAAGAATTCTTCCCAGAAGGGTTTGAGATGCCAAAAACAGACGTTTTAGATGAGGGGGAGGAAATAGTTGTAAGAGTAGATCTTCCAGGGGTTAAAAAAGAAGACATAGATTTGAGGGTATTCCCAAACAGAATAGAAGTAAGGGCAAGGTCAAGAAGGGATGTTGAGGTACAGAGGGGGAACTTCTACAGAAGAGAAAGAAGTTATGTTGGTTATCAAAGGATAATACCACTACCAGTGCAGGTGGATCCGGAGACTGCAAAGGCTAGATATCAGGATGGGGTGTTGGAGGTAAGGATAAGGAAGAAGGAGGCTGGAGGGAGGAAGGTGGAGATAGAGTAGGTACTTTTTTAAATGACCTCTTTTTTCTTCTAATTTGTGAGGAAGGAAAGGATAGATATACTCCTGATAATACTTGCAACAACAATATTTACAGTCTATATGGTAAGAGAGTATATAGTTTCAATATTTTCTGCATTCATAATTGCATACATCTTTTATCCAGTTCAAAAAATGCTAAGCAGGAAGGTTGGTGAGAAGATATCAGCGTTTCTTATAACCCTTTCCTTCTTAATAGCTTTCTCCATATTTTCATTGTACACAGCAAAAAATGTATTTCATCTTCTTAGTAGCTTTCAGGAGGTTAGGAAGGGCGTTTCCATAAACATAACATACATAAAAGACTTTGAGGAGGAAATATATAGGAGAATGCTTGAAGAAAGCATAAAGTTTGCGAGAAGCCTTCCCAATATTTTTATAAAGTTCATAGTCTTCCTAATATTAACCTATTATATGCTTTGTGATGGAGAGAAGTTTCTATCTTTCATAAGAAGAATGCTTCCAGAAGAATACGGTGAGATATTCATAGATAACTCATCGAGGATATTGAAGGCAATTGTCTATGGGCATCTTCTAGCAGCACTTGTCCAGGGAACAATAGCTTTTCTCGTTTATGCTATTGCTGGGTTACCTTACTTGTATTTCTTTGGATTGGCAACATTTATTACAGCATTCATAGGAATATCTCCAGCAGTGATATATATTCCAGCTTCATTCCTTCTATTCTTCTCAAAAAACATACTTGGTGGTCTTCTTGTCTTACTTTCAGGGATATTCATTGTAAGCACTGTGGACAACATAATAAAACCAAGCTTTGCAAGCAAGATATACGCCCTTCACCCAGCTCTGTTTTTGGTTTCCATACTTGGAGGTGTTAGTGTATTTGGATTTGTGGGAACATTTATAGGCCCTCTTGTTGTTGGAATACTAAAGGCGGCAATACTGAGTTACAAAGGTGAGAGATATGATAAGATTGAGGGCTAGGAGAATTAAGATGAGGAGTGGGGGGCCAAAGGTTGTTGTTCTAAATGAAAAAACTGCAGAAGAGGAAGCAATAAAGCCAATGGATAGGGTAAGACTTATATCTGGGAAGGATCAGGTTGTTGCGATAGTGAATTTGTCAGAAAGTGTTCCGAGAGATGAGGTCTGGCTTTACGAAGAAGTTTGGGAGGACTTTGAGGTAAAGGAAGGAGAAGAAGTGCTTTTAAAGGCAGAGGGGAAGCCAAAGGCGATAGAATTCATAAAGAAGAAGCTTGATGGATATGAACTCGAGAAGGAGGAGATATATGAGATTGTTTATAGCATAAACAATAACACTTTGAGTGAGGTTGAGGCAATGGCTTTCATAGTGGCAAGCTATACCTATGGGCTATCCGTGGAGGAGACGTATTATCTAACCAGGGCTATTGCGGAGACGGGAGAGATGTTAAACCTTGATGTAAACCCGATTGTGGACAAGCACTGTATAGGGGGAATACCGAACAACAGGACAACCATGATACTTGTTCCCATCGTTGCCAGCTCCGGGGCCTACATCCCAAAGACGAGTTCTAGGGCGATAACAACACCTGCTGGGACTGCGGATACAATGGAAGTCCTAGCTCCTGTTGATCTATCCGTTGAAGAAATGAGGGATGTTGTTCTAAAAACGAGGGGTTGTATAGCATGGGGAGGAGGTGCTGACCTTGCATCCGTTGATGACAAGTTGATAAGACTTAGGAGGACCCTTGCACTGGATCCTGAGGGAATGGTCCTTGCGAGTGTGATGGCAAAGAAGTATGCGGTTGGAGCAAACTATGTCCTTATTGATATTCCAATTGGGAAAAAGGCAAAGGTAAGGAACTTTAGAGATGCTTACAAACTGAAGTATGGATTTGAAAGGCTTGGAAAGTTGCTTGGGATGGAGGTTGAGGTTGTGATAACGGATGGTTCCCAACCAATAGGGAGGGGTCTTGGACCTGTCCTTGAGGCAAGAGATGTCCTTTGGATATTAAGAAATGACGAAAGGGCTCCAAAGGATCTTAAAGAAAAGGGGATATTCCTGGCTGGAATGCTCCTAGAACTCTCTGGAATTGCAAAAAAGGGAGAAGGATACGAAATTGCAAGAAGGATACTGGAATCTGGGAAGGCTTATGAGAAGATGAAAGAAATAATTGAGGCTCAGGGTGGTGATCCAAATGTAAAACCTGAAGATCTTCCGATAGGGAGTTACACATATGACTACCTTGCACCGAAGCAGGGGATGATATCTGAGATAGATGTTAGGGCAATATCAGAGGTTGCTAGAGCTGCTGGAGCTCCAAAGGATAAAGGAGCTGGGATATACCTGCATAAGAAGGTTGGGGAGTTTGTGAAGTATGGAGAAAAAGTATTTACAATATACGCTGAGAACGAGCAGAAGTTGGATTATGCAATAAGGGTTGTTGAAGAAAAAAAGCCAGTGAAAATAATATAGAACTACTCCTCTTCTTCAAACCATTCTTCTTCTATTTCCTCTTCCTCAGATTCTATAAGATCTTCAAGCATTTCTTCCGCATATGTTGAGCCCATATCTGCGAGCTTTTTCAACAACTCTTCGGCTTCTTCTTTTGTGAGTTGGCCTGCATCGAATGCATCAAGAACTTCTTCAACAAGCTCCTCTAATTCCTCTTCGGAAGGTTTCTTTTCAGATCTTTCTAGTTCTTCAATTTTCTCCCTAATATCTTTCTCCATGGCTACCTATAATCAAGAAACCTTCTTAACATTTTCTAAAGGTAAATTTTAATAGGTTTCGGAAATGTTTTAATCAATCTTCCAGCAGATTATCTATCACAATGCCGGCAAACCTTCCTCCAGAAGTAATAGAGCTCTTGGAGAAGGCAAAGCTCGCGAAGTCTCCTGAGGAGAGGATAAAGATATATATGAAGGTTATTTCTTTGACTCCAAAGCACAAAGGGACTGAAAAATTCCTCAAAGAGATAAAAAGGAAAATATCTGAGATTAGAAAGGAAATTGAGAAAAGAAAATCTGTTAAGAAAGGTAAAAAGCTAGGAATAAAGAAGATGGGGATAACCATAGGGATCCTTGGAGTAGAAAATACATGTAAGAGCCTTTTTCTAAACAGGTTTGCTGGTACAAAGCTTAGGAGTACTGAGGTACCGTTCGAGACAACAGAACCTAAGGTTGGGGTCATAAAGTACAAGGATGTCGACCTGTACTTTCTAGAAATCCCTTCCTTTTACGAGGGGATATCTGAGAAGGGAGAGATTTCAAATGCTGTTAGGATATGCGACTTTTTCCTAATATTTCTGGATCCAAAGAGGGATTTGGAATTCCAGAGGAATTTGATAAGGAAAGAGCTTGAAAGAATGAAAGTATGGCTTGGCAGGAGACCAAATGTGAAGATTGAGAGGAAAGAAAGGGGAGGGATAGAGATAGAAGGTATTGAAAACTTTGATGGTAGTAGGGAAGAGATTTTGGAAGTGATGAAGTCAAAAAAGATATACAATGCCTACGTTTACATAGGAGAAAGGATTGATGCGGAGATGTTCGAAAGGATCCTTGACAAAGGATTCCTCTTTAGAGATTTCTTGGAGGTAAGGATTGATGAAGTTTTCAGGGACTTTGGAAAAGTGATTGAGGAAATTTGGAAAAGGCTTGGTATAAAGAGGATATACACGAAGAGTAGGGGGAAGATTGCCGGGAAGCCAATAGTTTTTACAGGAGATGTATCAATAAGAGATGTCTGTGAGAGGATACACGAAGAATTTTTGGAAAGATTTAGATACGCAAAAGTTTGGGGGAGTTCTGTCAAGTTCCCTGGTCAGAGGGTTGGCTTGGACCACAAGCTCGAAGATGGGGATATTGTCGAAATATTTCTCCGGTGATAACCATTCTGTATAATTTCTTGGCATCCTTTGTTGATCTCAATGCATTCAATAATCTTTTGTACTCTTTTGATGCATCTAGTGTCATTCTGATGAGGGGGTATAGAAGTATTGCTAATGAAACCCCGAGCGGAGGGGAGAGAAACAGGAGATATAAGGGGATTAGTGGTAATAGTATAGAAAAAAACATGTTCGAGTAATAATATCTCCTTATGGTTTTTTCGAGGATGCTTTCAATGTTTCCATTGATGCTGTTTATTAAGGATTCTGATATGGCTTCTGGGAAAATTCCCAAATATTTCTTAAGGTATCTTTTCCCAATGTCTCCCCTTAAATAGCTTTTTAGGAGATCAGATATTACAAGCGCTTCAGTGATTTTTTTGAACAGCATCTGTTTCTCAACATTTTGACCAGCTATTACTCTTACAACGGGATCTATTAGGGAATATTCTAGTTTTATGCCATCTCCATTGTTAAATAATACAATGACGTCCTTCTCGTTGAAGGAAGCTCCGAAATATTTATTCATATAATTTAGAACTTCGTAAAGTATTGTTGGGGGCCTGTAATCTCTATTGAAAAGCAGTTTTTCTACAATGCCGGGATAAAATCTCAATATCTCCGCCATTTTGTTATTAAATAGTGCTCCACTTTATAAATTTTTTATAGCCCGGCCCGGATTCGAACCGGGGTCACGGGATCCAGAGTCCCGCATCCTTGGCCGCTAGACGACCGGGCTACAGGGATATTATTTTATCCTTTACTTTTAAAACTTTCACCTATTTCAAGAAGCCTTTCAACCTTCTTTACCCTATTGTAAGAAAGCATCCCCCCTATCCTCATGTAGTCAAATCCAAGACCCACTGAGATATCCACAATGGTTGTGTCACAGGTGGAATAAGTGTTGTCGAATAGGGCTACTTTTATCTCTTTTGTCCTTCTTTCAAGGTCTGTTATTGTACCAAACATTTCCGGAAATACTACAAGACCATCAGCCCTTCCAAGAATGTCTATATTCCTTGTAAATACTTCAACATCGTTTCTAACCTTTTTTATCTCCACAATCTCCCTAAAATCTTCCCTACTAAAGGGATCAATGATTACTTTTATTTCTTTAAATGTCTTCAAAAATTCCCTGACGTAATCAATGTATTCCTCCCTCCCCATCTTGCTTGAGAAATCGTAGACCTTATCAAAATAATACTTCTCGGCATTGAAATCAATCCCTAAAGATATATCCTCAAAGTCTTCCAAAATCTTGGATATTGTTAGCATTGTGTCTAAGGGATCTTTGAAGTTTATGGAAAATCCCCCAAGAAGACCTGGAAATATATAGGAAGATCCAAATTTTCTCCTTATTTCCTTCTTAAATTCCCTAAATATCTCTAAAACATCTTTTATTCTCCAAATCTCTGAAATTAGGAATATCTCCCTAATAGGGAAGTGGCCGTACCTCTGACCTTCCACGATTGTAACAAAAGTTTTTGGTACTCTTTCCTTTCTTCCAAAGTATTCAGAGACGTACCTGAACACTGGAACGTTTTTCATCCTTGATGCTAGGATGAGATTTGCTATGGAAACTCCAAAAGAGACATTCTTCCCTATCTTCCTAAACCTATCCGTCCCATCCAGAAACTTTAAGGTGTTGTCTATTTGGGACAGATCCAGAGGATCCTTCCCAACGAGGTTCAAGTTTATCCTTGTTCTCACAATCTTAACAGCCCTTTCACATTCCAAGAAATCTGGCTCGTCAATTTCCCTTGTAACAACGAATGATCCAAATTTCTTTCCAGATTCCACCCTAACTTCCAGGCTCTCAACACCTTCTTGGAGGAATACCTTCCTCGCGGTAACCTTTGTGATCCCCTTCCTCCAAAACACAAAGGGGAAGAAGGAAGATAAGATTATAAAGTTTGTTTCTATGGAAACTCTGGGTATCTTTCAACTAGTTCTCTTATCTTTTTTGGAAGTTCTTCAACCTTTATTCTAACCTGTTCCCTAGTGTCCCTAAACCTAATAGTGACAGTGTTGTCTTCAAAAGTTTGATAATCTATTGTTATGTTATAAGGGACCCCTATGGAGTCCATCCTTGCGTACGCCTTTCCAATACTCTTTGATACAAGGAAATAGGAATCTATGTTATTTTTTCTCAGCATTTCATGAATCTCCTTCGCCTTCTCAACAAACTCTTCTTTTGTCTCTATAAGGGGGTGGACGGAAACTGTGTACGGAGCTATTAGGGGGTGGAGCTTTAGCCAAGGGTACTTCCTATCCCTTTCCGGGATGTAGGAATTTGAGATGATGCAGAATAGTGGCCTTTCAACACCAAAAGATGGTTCAATAACATTTGGATATACCTTCCCTCCCATGTATTCAAATCTTAGGTCTGTTCCTGAGTGTTTCGAGTGGGTTCTAAGATCGTAGTCCGTCCTGTACGCATTTCCGTTAGCTTCAACAATCCCAAAAGGTGTTTCTATTTCCAGGTCAAAGTTACAGACAGAGTAATGGGGCAGTTCCTCCTTTGGTATTTTCCTAAACCAAAACTTCTCTCTTTCAATAAATTTCTCCATAAACTTCTGTATCTTTGCAAGCCAGTATCCCATGTGCTCGTTTGGGATGGTACCTTCTCTAACAAATTCCCCAACACTCTTCTCAAATATGTTTTCTCCATCTTTTATCCTAATCACAACATCCCTCACTTCAGAAAACCTTGGATGATTGTTCATCGTACACCTCTTACACTCCTTGCAAAAGGGTCTTTCCTTTGGATCACAATTAGGGTCCCTTAATACAAACCACTCTATTTCCATCTGATAAAACTCCCTCAATCTAAGTACAAACTTCCTTGGAGATATCTCGTTCCTAAAGGCCTTTCCAACCTGGGCTATACCGAAAGGGAACTTTGGATGAAACGATTTGTAGACTCTGTAGAAGTCCAAAAATATTGACTGGGCTGTCTCAGGTCTCAAGAATGCCCTCCTAGCTTCTTTCCTATAACCAACCCTTATCTCAAACATGAGATTCACATCTTCAACATCTGAAAGTTCTCCTCCGCACTCGGGACATTTTATTTCTTTCAGTCTTTTGTTCAACTCCTCCTTTGGGAGACCATCCGCTTGTATCCCCATTTTTTCCTCAATTAGCTTGTCAGCCCTGAATACCTTCCCACACTTTTTACATTCTGTTATTGGATCAGTAAATGATTCGAGATGACCAGATGCTTTGAAAACTTGCTCAGGGAGGATTAAACTTCCATCAATCTCAAACAATCCCTCCTCTTCCACAAAGAACTTTCTCCAAAATTCAACAAATTTCCTCTTTACTCTAACTCCAATTGGACCAAAGTCATAGAACCCAGAGAAACCACCGTATATTTCAGCACTTGGGATGAAGAAGCCATATTGTATTAAATGTCTTACAATTTCCTCCTTCATAATCCCTTTTTCTGTTAGGAAAGCTTTATGAATTTAATGTGTAACATGAAAATCTTTACAAAGTTGAATTCTACTCAGTGGAGGTATGGATAAAAATTTGGAGAAGATACTGTACGGAACCCTAAAGATGGCCATTCTAGACGAACTCACCGCATTGAAATATCCTGAGAGTGATGAAAGACCACTGAGTTTTCTTTACGACAAGCTAAAAGAAACAGAATTATGGAATTATCTTGAGGATATCAAAAGATTGAAGAAAATTGTAGGAGAGATAAAGAGAGAGGAGCATTCCCTAGAAGTGCTTCCATACAAGCTTTTTGCAATATCAGCATTGATCGGTACCTTTGCCTTCAGAGACTTCTGGGCAATGCTGGGACTTGGGATCCTTGGATACCTTTTGGGGAAAGTATACAAAGTGGCTTACCCATTTGATAACAGGAAGAGGGCAATACTTAGTTTCATTAAAGGGAAGATAGATGCAGATGAACTTTTCAAGATGTTGTATGGGAAGAGTGTTGAGGATGCTATAGAAGAATTTAAGAAAAAGCAGCCAAAACAATACAAAAAGCTTTTGCATTATATCTTGCCAGTGATTAAAAATGGAAGGCATACTTGAAAGATGGGCAAGAGAAGGTGTTTACACAAGACTCTTTCCAAATACTTTTGGGGAGTGGATGGAGAAGATAGTAATTGGAGATTTAAAACATATCAAGATCTTTAGTTCTTTTGAGGAATTTCTTCATTCTTTTGAAGTATATGACAGGAATATTCAGTTGGCTCTGTCAAGAATTCTAAAAGAAATGGATGAAGCACATTTAGGGGTCCATGCTGTTGCCAGTATTCCAATAGTAAATGACAGAACGATTGGTGTAAGCCTGGAGACAATACTCTGTGCGCGTTTGTCAGAAAAAGAGAAGGAGGATATACTCCTAATAGTTGTTCCAAAGAAGAGCCTTGATAGTTTAGAGGAAAAAGGAATGTTAAAGTATTTCATATATCACGAGCTTGTTGAGGCGGGTCTTGTGGCCTTTATGAGGAAGTATCTGAGGGAAAAGAATGAAAAGATTTACAGGGAATTTTACAAGGATGATGTTGCAAGGGAGCTCTTTTACGAATTTCTTACTGATTGGATTGTGTACAATGTACTAGGGGAGAGGGAGGGTCTTTTGAGAACTTATGAAGAGAAAAAGAGACTCTACCCTAGGCTTGCCAAGGATAGGAAAACACTGGAGCTTGCAATAAAAAGTTTGGAAGAATTTCTTAAGATGGTAACAGATGGAAAAGTAAACCTAAGGAAAATAGTATCTTACTGCGATTATTTGAGGATCTTAACAAGTAAAGTATTCGGACCATTGGTCTATACTGGTAAGGAG
>CAZUOK010000021.1:0-6020 GCA_964622145.1 Candidatus Woesearchaeota archaeon
GGGTTACTTGATGGATGTATGGCACTTTGAGAGGGGTGGGTAGGGTTGGAGATTCCAGCAAGGTTCCTAATAAGTGCTATTATAGGTCTAATAGTATTCTCCATCTGTCTCTATCTTATATCCAAGTACGTTATTGGGGGTGTCTTAACAGTTTACAACATTTCCCAATCTTTACCTGGGGGTGGGTGAATGAAGGGGACAGTAGATATTGTGCTGATGCATCTCACGGACATAATCTATATCTCCATAGTCCTCTCCGGTCTTGCACTTGTTGGGATATCTTATATTGTCCCGAGAGCAAAGCTTGAGATATCCCCCCTCTACAAAACGGTAAAGATACTATCTGAGAAGGCATACCTTAGAGAAGAATTGAAGGATCTCATCACAGCTAGGATTGGAAGGGGAGAGGTCATATTTATCTTTAAGGCTAGGGAGGAGATCCCGGAAAACGTTACAAGTATCCTCCAAGATCTAGGATTCCAAAAGGGAATTATAAAAGGGCTTTGTCTTGAGAAAGGATGCGTATTAAGATTCCTTGTTAGAAATAAAGAAATATTGAGCTGTCTCTCAAGAATAAATGCAACCTCAAAATTGGAAGAAAAATTCCTTGGTAAGACTGCCTTCTTCGGGATGTTCACAAACGACACGCTGTTAAATTTTACAGCCTGTTTTAAGAAGGGACCAGCTCTATCCCATGATTTAAGAGTGGTCCCCGGAATTCCCGAACACTTTAAGTACAATGGAGAAGATATATACGTCGTGTTTGCGAATCAAAGCTTTGACCTCAAGATAAAGGTGTTTGGAAATGGTGAGGTGAGGATTGTTTGAGGGGTGTGCAGATTGCTGTTGTTAGTTTGGCATTCATAGGGATTGTAGTTGTATTCTTACTGTTATTTTCTAGGATATGGGAGGCTATGATAAAGATGATACTAAATATAGACAGGGAAGCTGTGCTGAACAGTCTTGCAATGGTGAATTATTACACCGCCCTCTCTATGGGAGACTTTTACTTCTTCGGATACTATCAGCCCCTCCACACAAACAAGTACTCCCTGGAGTCTCCCGAAATTGTAACACTGAATTACTTGACTGGAAATACAAGGACAACCTTTAACCTAACAAAGAAGATACTTGAAACAGAGACAAGACATGCTGTCTACAGATTTGTCTTTCCAAAACCCAATGTATGGGGTGTTCCCTATGTTGTTTTGGAGGCTAGGGAGGGTATTCCAATGGTAAAGGGGATGGGGAGGGAGGTAACAGAGTATGGTTACTTGGGGGGATCAAAGATTGTGGAGAAGATATACTATACTTGTCTGAAAGGTAAGAATACAGAACTTGTTATAAATTCGAGGATATCCTTGAAGATAGAGAAAAATAGGATAATAGTAGATGGTGTTCCCTTTGACCTGAAGAATTTGGATTGTGAGCTTATGGGAAAGGATGTTGAAGGAAAATTTATTGAGAAGATCGTGTTTTGTTACCTTAGCAGCGGGGGAGGTGGTGTTGTTTCGGTACATCCTCTTGAGAAATCCTTAGAAATATCAGAGGTGTGCGGAGCTTGAGAGGGATAATGGCTAGCTCATTGCTTTACATGACAGTCATAGGGGCCTCCCTGACAACCATGTTGGTCATAGCACTAAGCTTTCTCTTTGGATCCCATGTGGAATTTCCTCAAAAGCTTCTTCCAAGGATGACATCGTTTTATATCTCTCTATCCATGCTCTCGGATCCCGGATCCTGGACTTATTCGAAGATTGTCTACGGTGATGTCTACAATGTCAGGAGTTACTATGGAATCATAGATGTGAACAAAGTTATGTACGATG
The DNA here is from genome assembly GCA_964622145.1 of Candidatus Woesearchaeota archaeon. GTDB lineage: Archaea > Nanobdellota > Nanobdellia > CAYMVK01 > CAYYFB01 > CAZUOK01. The sequence goes on from CAZUOK010000021.1 coordinate 1,830, forward strand.
TGGTAAGGTGTCCATTCAATGAAACCATCTGTGTTTCCATCTGTAGCAATTACTCTTCTCCGGAGATCTGCAGACAGTCCTGCGAGAATTTGATATCCGAAATGAACCTCAACAGATCCTCCTTCTGCGAGACAAAGTACTCCTACAATTTAGAAAATGACATCCTGGAGTTTACAATTCCATACATTGAGGGAAATGACCTGCTTGAAATAAAACAGACAATAAATCTTTCGGAGGAGACCCCAGAGGAGTACTCTGGAGTTGGAAATTATATAATGGTTTCTATTCCAAAATTTGAGCTCTTACCTCCCTATATCATTGAAATAAAGGTATACGACATGGACTACTTGAGATACAACGTTGAAAGGAAGGATTACTACGATCCGGAGGACTCCCTGATAGGGAGGTTTGTAATACCAACCTACTGTGGATCCGAGAATCCATGTAGAGTTGGAAACAAATTGTATGAGCTGTCCTTCCCGGCCTTACTTACGAACGGTAAAGGCCTTTATTGGGATGGTTTTGTGTCGGTGAGGATCTATGAGTGGGCGTAGGGGATTTGTCAACGTCTTTGAGGCGTTCCTAATCCCTGTAGTTGTTGCAATGTTTGGTTTGGGAGCCAGCTATCTTATTCAGACAAAAACCATAAAGGCAGATATAAATGTTGAAAAGGAGTTTGTGAAGGAAATAAGGTCCATGGTAATGCTTGGGAGTATGCAGGTATCCTATTCTAGGACAGAATTTCCTTCAGACGAACTCCAGGAGTCTGTTGACAGCATATTTTACAATTACACGGAGGCCAGGAAGGTAGACTATTACCAGAGGATGGTAGACAATCTGGAATTCTTTATAAGGGTATGTAAGCTATATGACTATATGGTTACAACAGATTTTTGCAGGTCATTTATGAATTATCTAACTAAGGTTGGTGGGGCGGGTTGAGGGGGCTAATACTGTTTATAGTAGTGCTTGTGATGGCCTTTATAGGGTTATTTTTGATATACTTCTCCACATCCGAGGGTCTTAGCTCAAAGTACAAGGCTGGGGAGGGTCCTTACGTTGATGTTGCTAGGATAGCAAAACTTGAAACCTTCTACAGGACCCCCTTGGACAGTGAAAGGAGCTGGGCTCTTGAGGAATCAATGTATTACGTTGGGTCCTTTGGGGGATGGTACGACGTAAAGGAGGTGCCTTTTCTGATAAGTCCTTACAAGAACATCTTTCCAGAACCACTTGTATACTACTGGAGAAACTATTCTGATACCTATGTACCAAACTGGACGGATATTGAAAGATCCCTCCTCGTTTTCTATGGAGGCTTCTTCTCATATGATGTTCTCAGAGAATACCAACCTTCGAGATGGTTCTCTGTTTACAAGCAAACATTTCCTGTTAGACCAGAGCAAATGGTTTTGTATCCTTTGGTTGAGCTTGGAAGGGATGTTCCTGAGACCAGGATGTACTTCCTTGGATATCCAATGAAGCTGGACACAAGCATAGGTCCTGGCACGGGGTACGTGGAGTTCTATCCCCTAATAACGGCAAGGTCAAGAGCTCCAGTGTACAAACTTTACAATTATTCAAAGAGGAGCGTTGAGAAAGATTTCCAAGAAGATGTTGAGAAGAAAGTCTTAGAAATGCTTTCATCAGAAGGTTTCCTAAGATTCTACACATTAAGGGTTAGCATACCTTCAGGATCTTGCTACGTTGTCCTTCCAAAGTTCGATTACAAGGCCGGGATAATTGTCTACTACGGCTGGGGGTTGAAAGATATTGACAGTAGGTTGGAGGATCCCATAAGGACTTTGGAAGACCTGGGATGCTACAACATTACAGAGAGTGGGAAGGTGTACTTGTGTGGAAAGATAATAATGAAGAGGTACTGTGGAGATAGAGTTGAGGAGGTGTTTGGAAATCCAAACAAGAGCTGCGATTTAAATGCTTGTGATGAGCTATTTTGGAAGGTTTTGAAGTATTATTATTACAAGACATTCAGGGAGACTGGAAGGAAGCTCTCGAGCCCTGAGGAGAATGTGTATCTTAGGATAATACCCTACAAAATAAACACGGAGATTGAGGTGAGGGAGGAGATATGAGATGGCTACTTTTTATCCTATTAATACTTTCTTCCTTCTCATATAACTTGCCAATACTCATAAAAGAAAATTCAGGGAAGGATCTCTACGATTACCAGGTACTTGTGGAGCCTAAACTTCTCGCTGAGGATGGACTCTTTCTAAGCCTCCACTTCGATGAGAGTGGGAATGTTACCTACGACATGTCAGGATACGAGAACGATGGAAGTATAGTTGGGAGATATTCAAGAGTTCTTGGATTCTATGGGGGAGGACTGGAGCTGGAGGGAGGTTATGTTGGGATAAATTCTTCTCGAGGTATTAGCAATGAGACAATATCAGAATGCCTTCTTGTAAAGTTTTCTGATCTAAGTGAGGAAAATATCCTTGGTAAAATAGTTTCGGATTCTGGAGATTTCTTCTACTTCTCTACTTCCTGTTCAAGCAATCAAAACAATTGTTTATCTGTTGGAATACCAAATCCGGATGGTACTTGGGGGAGGGTTGCCTCAACGGATCCAATTTTAGGAACGGGTGTCTGGTACCATTTATGTGCTGTTGTAAATGCGGTTGAGGGTTGGGTAAAGGTATATCTAAATGGTTCTCCCATTCTCTCAACGAATATCCAACAGGGGGAAATTCCGGGAAAACCTCTGAGGATCCAGGTTGGGCCCTTGTACGGAATTGTTGATGAGGTGAGGTTCTACAACAGGACACTTTCGGACAAAGAGGTAAGCATACTTTACAATCCAAAGATGAGGTTAGATTATGGAGATATTAGATTCTACGATGAAAATAATGCTGAATTGCCATACTGGATGGAAAAAGACGGATCTTTTTGGGTAAAGATACCCTATATACCTGCCTACGGAAGTGTAAAGATATACATGTACTTTGGGGACAGGGAACTAGAAAGTGCCAGCAATCCCTATGCTGTCTTTGATTTCTTCGACGATTTCAGGGAAGGATCTCTGAACACATCAAATTGGATTGGGATTGAGAGGGCTACTGGAGGAGAGTGGGAGGAGGAATCTTATGCGTATTACACCGTACTACCTGACAACCTCTACATATATCATTACAGCAATGATGAGGACTGCGATTGTGAGCATGTTGGTGCGGATGCTAATGGATGGCTATTTTACTCAAGAAATCTGAGATCTCAAGATCCCATTTATCTTAAGCTTGAGGGAAGGGGGAAGCTCAGAAATGTTGATTGGACGAGGGGATATGGAATAGCCTTTGGAATCTTTCTGCACTCCGATACTGGGAGGTGGGGTGCTTCCATAAACTTCAGAGGATATTATAAGGCCCAACTTTACGAATTTCATGGGATGGAGAAGACAGTTACAATTGATGTCCCAGATCCTGCAAATGAGGAATTTTATGTAGAGTATCTTATAAATTCTTCATGGATATCACTCAAATATCTTGGGGAAAAGATATCTTACTCAAACAGTTTCTCAACAAACCTGTCAAATGATTTCAACGTTGTGATAGGGTTTAGTGGAGGTTCCTGCTGTTGGTACACCAGTGAGCCATCAATAACCGCAAACGTGTATTACGATTGGATAAGGGTCAGGAAGTATGTCATTCCTCCCCCTTCTGTAACATTTGGAACAATTCCTGATGTGGAAATATACTATCCTGAGAATAAAACGTATTACTACCATTCGGATTACATAGATGGGGAGGAAGAATTTGAAACAACCTTTAGGGTTTCCGACAACTACTCTTACTACTTCACTGTTAGCATCTATCTGGATGGAAACCTTGTGGACGTCGTTGAGGATGTTCCGAATGGAGAGAATTATACTGTTAAGTTAGGTTCTGTTTCTCCAGGTAGGCACGAGGTAAAGGTTTGTGCTGAAAACATCTACGAATACAGCAGGTGTGAGATAGGGTATTTCTACTTGGAAGATATTTCAAAGTGGGGGGTAATGGTCCCAGTAAGTATAGACAACTCAGGGAATCCTGAAGATCTCAAGGAATATCAGGTTGGTTTTTACCTTGGATACAATCCTTGGATGAAGAAGGACTTTTCGGATATAAGGTTTGGTCAACTGAATGAGAGGGGGAACCTTTTGAGAGTACCCTACTGGATAGAGAGGAAGAG
>CAZUOK010000021.1:6030-8984 GCA_964622145.1 Candidatus Woesearchaeota archaeon
GGTCCTACGTCTGGATAAAAGTCCCCCTCATACCTGCGGATAGTAATACCACAGTTTACCTCTTTTTCAACAATTCCTTTGCGAGTTCCGAGTCAAATGGGAATGAAGTGTTTGAGTTCTTTGAGGACTTCGAGGACTTCTCAGGGTGGAAGGAGATAAATGGTGGAGAAATCTCTCAAGACAGTTATTTCCCTTACACCGGATCGTACTCCCTCCTCAAAGACATAAACTGTCCTCCGAGTGGGGGAGAGAAGTATATTGGAAAGTTTGGTCCTGGATACATCCTCGAATTTAACATTTTAAGGAGGGTAACCTCTGTTTGTCCATACGACGAGGTTGGGATTTCAAACGGGACTGTTGGTTACTTGTTCAGATTTGAGCATGGGGATAGACCAAACCTGAGTATAGTATTGTTTGATGGGGAAGGAGAGACTGTTATTTCTAGGACTTCAGCTTCCGAATTGTTCAAGGAATGGTATAGGGGGTACATCTCCCTAAATGAATCCAATCTTGAGGTAAGATTGTACAAATTCTCTTACATTGGGAGGGGGATCTACGATTACATCCTTTTGAACAGAACTTCAATGAAGAATCCCTTGGGTTGGTTTGACAGGGTACTTGTCCTTGGAGGGTATCCCTACTTTGTAGATGCGATAAGGATAAGAAAACTTTCTGAACCAGAACCAACAGTGAAATTTTCCTGTTATTATGGAGGGGTCCTTTACAATCAGGGGGAATGCTGGTATGAGATATCCGTCCCCTCGGATCTCCTTGGGGAGAAACAAGTTATTGCACATTGTTGCTTTGGGGGTAAATGGGTTGAGATGGACCCTTCTGAAATAAATTGGACCTGCAGCGAGATGGAGGGTTATATGGAGACATTTTCCTCAGGAAACACACTGCATTTAATACCTTCTGTAATACTAAATGTTTCGTCATCTGAAGACTTTACTGTAAAGGTTGGGGGGCTCCTGGAGTATAAGGGGAGAAAGAATTACACTGTATTCTCCGTCTTTGGGGGAAATGCCTACGTAGACAACAGGCTCCCTGTCGAAATATCAGCAAATGTTTCTTATTTCAGGGTCTTCTGGTCCCCAATGATAATCGTAAATGGAAGCTGTTGTGGGGATGATAGTCTTGAGTATCCAACCTCAAGGATTTGCCTGGATCCATGGGGGAAGGGATTGTCCTGTGTGACGGATCTTTGGGACCTTGGGTGTTACGTTATTGATACCGAAACTTCTGGAAATTTCTCAGACTGCTCTGAGGCATGTGATTGGTTGGGGGATGAGGACTGCTACCAAGAGTGTCTTGAATGGTATAACAGGAGTGCTGAGGAACTGATGTTTTGTGTGTACAATGGAAAGCTTTACAGGACGGGAAGTCTTCTGATAGTAGGGAGGAATGAAAATTATGGGATAGAAAACAAGGAGATTGGGATGCCAAAGTTCTATTACAGGTTGTCCAATATTCCAGGCATTGGGAGATATCCCGAAGTTACAGGTATTCCAATATACAGGGGAAATGTGAGCTTCCTTTACAAGGATGATAAGCTCTATGTGAATTATTCTGAGATAAGGAAGATACCTCTGAAGTGTGTGAATGGTATTTGGATCGGAACATGTGGGAATGATGTTTGTGATCCCTGGGAAGATTCCGAAATATGTCCTGAGGACTGTTGTACATCCGATTGTATTGACCTTTCAACAGGGTCGAAATCCCTTTCCTGTGTTGGATTCAACGGCTGTTCTGATGTAAAGGAATGTGTGGAGGGTTATGAAAGGGTTTGTCTTGGGGAAATAGTTGGGGTAAATGAGAGTTATTGTTCTAGAGGTATCTGCTCCTGGGAGGGTAAGGAAGGATTCCTGGTTTCCTTTGGGAGGTACTTGAAGGATTGTGGACTGGATCTTATAACAGATTGTGAGAGTGAGATCCAGTATCTCTCAGTCCTTGAACAATTCTTAGGATCTCCTTATGCATATTTAATAGATCTGGATACCATAAAGGGTGCTTTGAACGTTAGTTTTAGGTGTGTGCAGTCTGGAACATCTGCCAGTTGCAGTTTGGAAAATTATACTCTGGAAGGGGATCTAAATCCAGGGCTTTGCAATGCCTTGAAGGGGGTTTGGCTGGAGAATTCTGATTACTGTAATGGAGGGTCCTGTTGCTGTGGGGATGACGTTGGGGAGGTCCCGGTCCAGGAGAGATATATTGACTATTTTGGAAGATTGTTTACAGGAAGAAGATATTGTATGACTAATCCAAAGTTTTGCATTTTAACAAATAAGACAAGGATAGTTTATTGTCCGGAAGGATCAAAGATAAGGATAAATGTGACGGGATCCTGTGATCTAGATTCTTTGTTTAAAAGTGCTCTTGAAATGCTTGTTTATTCCTCAGTTGATAAAGAGATCTTTAACGAAAAGAAGGAGGAGTTTGAGAGATACCTTTCGGATTGTTTATCAGCGGGAGACGTGAACTATACTGTTGAGGCAGTTGGAGAACCTTTTAAGTGTTTTGAAGGAATTTTGGATCTAAACGATACAATAATAATGGAAGAGGGTTATGAAATTGTGAGTGAACCACTGATAAAGGCTGTTCTATTTCCAGGAAACTACACTTGCAAGGGAGGTTACTGGATCCTTGATGATCTGAATCTGACAACCATAAGGTATCCTGTGAAGCTGAGTTATGTTGTAAGCAATGTTTATAACGTTACAGCAACATCTGAGGGAAGTGAGATTGAGAGGATAGAGAAGGAATTGACGTACAACCCGGAGGAGGTTGAGAGATGGAAGTGAGACATCTGCTGCTTATCTTCCTATTTTCTGTTGTCTTTTCTTATGATACAAACATTTTTGATGTTCTGGGGGAATGTACTCAAACCGAGTATGCCTATTTATATCCAAAAAGTGTGTACTGGCTTGGATTGGGATCATATCCTTATGGGAGAT
>CAZUOK010000021.1:8994-9616 GCA_964622145.1 Candidatus Woesearchaeota archaeon
TTCCTCTTCTGCAGGGTACTGTCAGGTCAAGAGGTGTCCTGGAGATTGTAAGGTCATGATAAGCCCTGGAATTTGTCCGTCATACACCGATGTAACGAGCGATTACATGGGAACAATCTACAGCATTACCTCAACAGGAAACATATTGGAGGTTTACATAGATGGAGTATGCAGGGAGCTTTCTGGATACAATTTTGAACCGGCTGGGGTAAGTGGGTGGTCTGTTCCCGTTTACGTCACTTCATCGAAGAGATGGGGCCCCATTGGTCTCTACAGTGGAGGGTTATGTGGGGTGTATCCAATAATCTGGCCAACATATAGGGGATACTACAGGTATTACATAAGGTTTTATTTGAAAAAGGGGAGTAGAGACTTTATCTATCCAGAAGATTTTCCATTTTGGGTTGGGATGGCAAGGAAGGTTGTGGAAAGTGAAGAAACAGGGACCAACGAATTCGTGTATCTAATAGAGGACAACTGGACTTCCCCCTACGACAACAAGACGTACTGGAGGACTTCTAGCTTTGAAATTCCTGTGTTGTTTGGGTATGGGAATGGGATAGAAAGGGGGATACTGTTGACGGATGGGGAGGAATTTACATATCAATGCGCTGTCTCTGGG
>CAZUOK010000022.1:0-9481 GCA_964622145.1 Candidatus Woesearchaeota archaeon
GGGGTCCCTGCGGTAGTGGGCTCATGCCTGCTACCGCAGGGGGCACTGACTAGGGGAGGCCGACTGTTTAACAAAAACATAGGCGGTCGCAAAGCCGAAAGGCTTAGTACGACCGCCGACGCCTGCCCAGTGCGGGTACCTGAAGCCCGGGTCCAACCGGGTGAAGGGCCCGTAAACGGCGGGGGTAACTGTGACCCTCTTAAGGTAGCGTAATTCCTTGCCGGTTAAATGCCGGCTTTGCGAACGGCGTAACGAGCCTCCCGCTGTCCCCGGCCGGGACCCCCTGAACACACCGTCCTGGTGTAGAGGCCAGGGACCCCCGATGGGTAACGAAGACCCCAGGAGCTTTGCCGCAGCCTGCCGTTGCTCGATGGCCGGTGGTGTGTAGGGTAGGCGGGAGCGATGAAGTAGGGCCGCCAGGTCCTACGGATGCGTCGATGAAACACCGCCCTCCATCGGTCATTGAGCTAACCCCCGAAAGGGGGGACAGCGGTTGGTGGGCGGCTTGGCTGGGGAGGCACGCCCGTGAAAAAGTATCACGGGCGCCCAAAGGTCGGCTCACCCGGGTCGGAAACCCGGGGTGGAGGGCAAGGCCAAAAGCCGGCCTGACTGGACCCTGCAAAGCAAGGGGTCCAGCCCCGAAAGGGTGGCCTAGCGAACACCCGGTCCCTCTTGTTGAGGGCCGGGTATGGCAGAAAAGCTACCCTGGGGGTAAGGTGGGCTGGCTTGGAAGAGTTGGCTTACTTGCTTGGACTGTTAAAAGATGGAGTAATGGGAAAGTACAGGAAGGGGACGTATTTGATAGAGTTTTATCAGAAGGATAAGGAGTTTATAGAAAGAGTAGCAGAGCTCTTCGAAAAAATTACCGGTAGAAGACCTAAAATAAAATATCACAAAAATTGCTGGAGACTAAGGATTTGCAGCAAAGAATTGTATGAGAGGCTAATGAAAATAAAGGAGAAACTGTTTAAAGATATGGGAATAACGATAGAGTACCTGAAAGGATTTTATGATGCGGAGGGAAATATAACAAGGAATAGGATTGTTCTTTATCAGAAAGATAGAGAAGAACTTGAGAAAGTAAAATGCTTTCTGAAAAGTTTGGGAATAAGGACTGGGAAAATATCTTGGTATAAAACTGTTTGGGGTCTGCCAATCTATGATAAAGAGTCTAGAAAGAAATTTCTTATGATCATAGGTTTTAGACATCCAAAAAAGGCCAGCCCACCCCCCTAACAGAGTGGTCGCGGGCGAGAGTTCACATCGACCCCGCGGCTTGCTGCTTCGATGTCGGCTCTTCCCATCCTGGCCGTGCAGAAGCGGCCAAGGGTGGGGGTGTTCACCCGTTAAAGGGGATCGTGAGCTGGGTTCAGAGCGCCGCGAGGTAGCTCGGTTGCGAACTGTCGGGGGTGCTGGCCGCCTGAGTGGAAGGCCCGCCTAGTACGAAAGGAACAGCGGGCCGCGGCCTCTGGTCAACCGGCCGTCCTCCAGGGCGAGCCGGGCAGCTACGCCGCGTGGGGTAACCGCTGAAGGCATCTAAGCGGGAACCCCTCCGCGAAAAGAGGCGGCGTTTGAGGCCGGGGGTAGAAGACCCCGTTGATGGGCCCGGGGTGTAAGGGCCGAGCCCTTCGGGGCGAGGCCTTCAGCCCGCGGGTCCCAATAGGCCGAGCCGGCCTGGTCCTGTGGTCAGCCAATAAATTTCTTTATTTCAGAAAGGACATCATCCAACAATCCTTTGTTCACTTTTATTCCTGATGCCTGCTTGTGCCCACCTCCTTCCAATCCATATCTCTCAGAAATCCTTCTGGCAATTTCCTCACAATCATATCTATTACTCCTGAGAGACATTTTATAGTAACCGTCCTCAGAAACCCCGTAACAAACAACAAGCCTTCCAGGGTTGTTCTTTGATATCACAGAAGCAATTGTACTTACGAATTCTTCCTTTATCAAGTCCTTTCCATGGACGATCAATACATCTTTTTCCTCTTCCAATTCAATGCCTCCTTCATCTATTTTCCTCAATATGTTTGATATTACCTTTGAGTATTCCTCCAACACTTCATAAGCCCTCCTCTCCTCAACCTTTCCGAGAAGAACTAGGATGGCTTCCCAACCCCTCCCAAGCCTTCCAAAAGCATTTAGAACTGTTGCTATTTCTCTGCAATCAGAGAGTATCCCCTTCCTTCCCTTGACAAGATATATTTCCCCAAGGATTTCCTTTGGATTTATCCTTTTTCCTTCCTCAACAGCCTTTATTATAATATTTGATATTAGTTCTTTCTCTTCCTCAATTGAAAGATCTGAAATTGTCTTGTAGAGATTCCCTATCTTATATTCTATCCCAGATTCCTTTATTACCTTCAAAGCTTCTTCCTCGTTCCCAGTTATTCCCGGAAGAAATGGATCGAAGGAGTAGGCCAGGGCCTTGTGGATTGGCTTGTACGTCCTTCCGAAGACCCTCAAACCTATCCTAACATCTATAACTCCACCTTCAACGAGCTCGTCAAGAATCTCCTTGTTAATCCCTGACTTTGGATCTTGTGAATCCCCAAATACACCTGATATTGCTGCAAAACCATCTTTAATTATGTTCGGATATACCTCTTTTAGAAAGAGATATGTTATCCCTGAGCTTGTGATTTGAGTGTCCCCATCAACACCAAAAAGGAAGGGGTTTATGACCTTCAATTTTTCCCCGTTACCCCTTGGCTTGTGGTGGTCTATAACAAATACGTTCCCACCAAAATTCTCTTCAATTTCGTCTAGTTTTCCACTTCCAAGGTCTAGAAAAACTATCACATCATCTCTTTTCCCAATCCTTTCAATTATATCAGAATAGAGCTGTTTTAGTATGGTTAGATGATAGTCCTTGCCAATATCCTCAAGAAATCTTATCATCAGAAAACCAGAAGAAAGTCCATCCGCATCCAGGTGAGTTATCACCCTTACCCTATCGCATCCCTTCAGAACTTCCTTGAACTCTTCCGAGGATTTCCTTATAAATTCCTCAAACACAAGGATTATGGGTGGGCAAGATTTAAAAATTAAGAGGTTTGGGTGAGAAGAGTGGTGAGGCCTGTAAGGAGTACTCCACCATCCTGGGTGAGGTACAAACCGGAGGAGGTTGAGAAGTTGGTTGTAAAGCTTGCGAAAGAAGGATATCCTCCCTCCATGATTGGGATAATATTGAGAGATCAGTATGGAATACCTGATGTTAGGCAGATAACTGGGAAGAAGATACTTAAGATTCTGAAGGAACATGGTCTTGCCCCAGAAATACCTGAAGACCTCCTTAATCTAATGAGGAAGGCTGTGAAGATAAGGAAACACTTGGAGGTCCACAAGAAGGACTATCACTCAAAGAGGGGGCTTATAATAACAGAATCAAAGATACAAAGACTTGTTGATTATTACAAGAGGAAGAGGATATTGCCAAAAGATTGGACTTATACCCCAGAAATGGCAAAGATACTTGTTGAGAAGTATTCGAGGTAGAATCCATGGAGCCTGGATTTGTTGTCTCAAAGATTTCTCTTGGTATTAGGGGGGAGGATAGGTTCCTTATAATATCTGACAGGTACTGTAGGAAGTTTGGGGAGGAAATAAAGAAGTTTTCGGACTGTGAAGTCCTTTACATAGAATTGGAAGATTACTTTCAAAGACCAATAAGGGATTATCCTGATGAAATTCATAGAATAGTAGAGGATTTTTCACCAACCGTCAGCTGTTTTGTTGCAAAATCCTTTGAGGGGGAGGTGAAGTTTAGGATATCTCTTATAAGACATCTATTAAGGATTGGTGTGAGGCATGCCCACATGCCGGGAATGGATGAGGTTGTTTGGAGGGAGGGTGTCGGTGTTGACTACAATCTTGTGAAGGAAATTACTGTAAAAGTAGGAGGTTTCATTGAAGGATTTAGAGAAATAGAAGTTTATAACAAAAATGGGACAGAAGTGTATGTTGAGGGAGGCTACAAGATTGTCTACGATACAGGAATATATAGGAGGAGGGGAGAGTGGGGAAACCTCCCAGCCGGGGAGGTATTTACAACACCAAAGAAGATTGAGGGGAAGTTTGTTGGTGAAGTCCTTGGTGATTACTTTGTGAAGTATGGGAGGTTGAAGCATCCAGTCATATTTGAGATAGAATCCTCTGAGTTGGTTGATGTTAGATGTGAGGATAGAAGGATTGAGAGGGAGATTGAGAGCTACTTGTTTGATGGTCCTGAGAACTCTACAAAGGTTGGGGAGTTTGCAATAGGAACAAACGTTTTTCTGAAGAGAATTGTTGGAAACCTCCTCCAGGATGAAAAGTTTCCTGGTGTTCACATAGCGTTCGGAGACCCAATTTCGGAATCTACTGGAGCTCCTTGGAGTTGTGATGTGCACTTGGATGTGATCTCAACGAAGACTGATGTTATTGTTGATGGGAGGAAGATAATGGAAAAGGGGAGGTTTTTGATATGATTGTAAAAGGGATGAGAGACTTCCCTCCAGAGGAGGCAATATTGTTTGAGGAAGTTATTGAAAGGATAAGGAATGTTATGATAAGATATGGATTTGATCCAATAATAACTCCAATTGTTGAGTACTGGGATGTCTTGAAAGGAAAATATGGAGATGAGGCTGAGAGTAAGGAAATATGGAGATTTAGGACAGTTTGGAGTAAGAAGGAATATGGCTTGAGGTATGATCTCACAGTACCTCTCGCTAGGTTCTACTCAAGATTTTACGATAGAATAAAGCTTCCGTTCAAGAGATATCAAATAGGAAGGGTTTACAGGTATGAGGAACCTCAGAGGGGGAGGTATAGGGAGTTCTGGCAGGCTGATGCGGATATAATTGGTTCTGATACCCCGGAATCTGATGCTGAGGTCCTGAATCTCTTTAGAGAAATAATGGAGGAGCTTGGGTTTGAAAACTTCTTGATAAGGATAAGTAACAGGAGAATATTTGAAAAGGTCATTGAGAAATTTGGTGTTATTGATAGAGAAAGGGCATATAGAATAATAGATAAGAAGGATAGAATGAGCAGGGAGGAATTCTCAAAGAAGGTGAGTGAAGTTGTAAGGGATTATGAAGGTTTCTTAAATCTGCTAGAAATAAAAGATTATTTGGAATTCCTTGAGGAGGTTGGGAGGATTATTGGAGAGGATGGGGAAGTTGAAAGGATGTACGAAGTGTACGACTTCTTGTTTAGGAGGAGAAGATACTGTTTCGATCTTTCCATTGTTAGGGGGTTGGAATACTATACAGGGATGGTATTTGAGATATTCCTAAAGGAATTTAACAAGGCTGTTGGTGGGGGAGGGAGGTACGATGATCTTGTTGGTATGTTCATTGGGAGGAGGGTTCCAGCAGTTGGAGGTTCTGTTGGGGTCTCAAGACTCCTTGAGTTTGTTGGATTTGAAAGAAAAAAGACAAGGACAAAAATTGCTGTTGTTCCTGTAAAGAGGGAGAACTTTGGGTATGCATGGGAGGTATGTTATAAACTGAGGGAGATGGGAATAAGCACGTATATAGATCTCAATAGGAAGGGGTTTAGGGAGCAGTTTGAATACATAGATCAGAAGGGGATAAGGTATGTTGTGATTGTTGGGGATAGGGAGGAAGCTGAGGAAAAGATTAGGATCAAAGATAGGGAAAGGAGGGAGGAGTTTGAATTGAAGCTTGACGAACTTGAGAAGATAAAAGAGATTATTTGAGAGGTTTAATCCTTATCTCAAACTTCCCAGGCATCTTTATTGATGCTAGCTTCAATGCATACTTCCCTATCTCAACATTTTCCTTGTTTATTCTAAGTTCCATAACGATAGTGCTCTTCCTTACTTGAGCAGCTATTCCTATGGGTTTTCCATATGCCTTCCTCATCCCCTTCTGGAACCTGTCAGCCCCCGCCCCGGTTGCCAGAGGATTCCATCTTAAGACATGATGAGGATACTTCCTCACCCAGAGGAAGTAGTTTGTCTTTCCTGTCCTCTTCTCAAGGACCCTATTTGCTGCAACTCTTGCAGCCTCCAGGGCGACATCCCTAATTTGGACATCCTGCTTTGAGATCAGATAGAGCACCGTGTCAAAGTTCCCCTCTCTGTTTCCCATCTCAAAAGTCCTTATCCTAGGATATGGGACTCCCCCTCTTATGTAATTCTTCTCCTTGAATCTGGACTTTCTAGTGTAAGGCCTCTCTATTTCCCTGTAACATCTTGCGGGTCTCAGCTTTGCCAAGGTGGATCACCCTTTAACTTCGGAAAGGGATCTCATTTAAAAGATTTACCGAAGGAGCAAAAGTCCTTTATAGGGCATTCCTCACAGAGAGGTCTTATTGGTTTGCAAACCGTTTGCCCAAATCCAACAAATATCCAATTTATATCCTTCCAGTACCTCTTATCAAACTTTTTCTTTAGAAATTTCTCCACCTCTTCCTCTTTCCTGAATTTCTTCCCAAAAATCCTTTCTGTAATCCTTTTCACATGAGTGTCAACAGCTATTTCATTTTCTCCTAGAGCGTAGATTTGGTATATCCTCGCCACCTTCCTCCCAACACCGGGCAGATTCGCTATTTCTTCAAATTCCTTTGGAGGACCATTCTCAACAAAGTACTTCGCTATTTCTATTATGTTCCTCGCCTTTTGCTTGTAAAAACCGACAGGCTTTATTAATTTCTCAATATATTCAGGACTACTTCTAAGAATGTCTTCAGGACCATCAAACTTTTCCTTTAACTTCTTGAAAGCTTCCAAAGTAATTTCATCTTTTGTCCTTGTACTCAAAACAGCCTTCACAATTATCCAAAATGGATCTTTATCATTCGAAATCATCTTAAGAACTGGAGCATTTCTCTTAAGAACTTCCTCCTTCATAATCTTGATTATTTCCTCCATAACCAGGTTAAAGTTTAAAAGCTTGAAAAGGATTATTTCTTTAGAGCCGGGGTGCCCGAGTGGACCAAGGGGCCGGACTTGAGATCCGGTGGGCCTCTGGCCCGCAGGGGTTCAAATCCCCTCCCCGGCGCTACAAATCTTGACATTCCCAATAATCTTCTCAATTCTCTTTACCCCAAACTTCCTTTCATCACCAAGAACTATGATTTTTCTCCCAACCTTTATTGCCTTGTTCGTAACACCTTCCTTCTCCAGGGACTTCAAAATACCAATGTACCTCCCGATCTCTATCTCGCTTGGTCCAAAAGCAAGATCCTTTTCCCTTAACTCTTCCCTTATCCTATTGAGTATCCACTTCTCAAGACTTCTATTCCTCTTCAATTCTTCCTTCCATTCCTCAAAGAATTTTTTAGCCCTCCCATAGACATCATAGATGCTTACTTTCCATTCCTTAGAGAGTTTCATAAGCATTTCATCCCTCTTCTGAATTTCTTCAAGTGCAACATCCCCACACTTGAACAAAAATCTGTAAACACCATCCTTTATCTTCTCAACACCAACTATTTTAAGTAAAAGGACATCCCTTGTGTTTTTTACATGCAATCCACCACAAGCTTGAACATCCCAACCCTCAATCTCAACAATCCTTATTATCTTACCAGGAACAACACCCCCTTGGTATATTCTGAATCCGAACTTCTCTTCCGCCTCATTCCTATCCAACTCGTATACCTTGACATCCCTTCCCTCAAATATCACCTCATTTGCGATCCTCTCAATCTCTTGTATCTCCCCAATGGAGATATCCTTAAAATGGGAAACGTCAAGCCTTGCGATCTTCTCTTCCTTCTTTGCTCCCTGCTGCCAAACATGGTTTCCAAGTACCTTTCTAATCGAGGAGAGAAGTATGTGGGTTCCTGTGTGATGTCTCATGAGCCTCTTTCTCCTCTTTTCATCAATTCTAATTTCAACAATATCCCCTTCCCTAAAACTGATGTCTTCCACCTCGTGGACAATGGTCTTTCCAACCTTGTATACTTTTATTACTCTCGAATTCCCTATCCAGCCTAGATCACAGTCCTGACCGCCCGATTCAGGGTAAAATATTGTTCTATCAAGTATTACAGAGTTCCCTATTATCTTGAGAACCTTTGCCCTTGTTTTTGTTATGGAGGGATCCCTGTAGAAGAGGGGGTCCGTCTGTATCTCCGGTATCTCCCTCTGAAAAACCTTTTCCTCTTTTTCTTCCCTTACTTCAGCAAGCTTTGAGTATATCCCCTCAGGAACTTTAATTCCATACTCCTTTAGCATTTCTGGTGTTATCCCATGGGATTGATACAGCTCAGTAATCTTTTCCTCATCTATTTCCTTCAGATTCTTCACTATCTTCTCAGCCCTCTTTCTCAAGGTCTCCCACTTCCCCTTCTCAACTTCAAGGACCTCTTTTATAATCTCAAGATACCCCTCCTCATCCAGGTCTGGGAATTCCTTCCTAAGGCTTCTAGAGTGTATCTCAAAGACCTTTAGAAGATCTATTTGGTTGTACTTTCTCAATATTTCAAATATTCTCCTAAGTATTAATCTTAGGAAGTATCCCTGTCCTGTGTTTGATGGTATTGCACCATCCTTTATTGAGAATAAGAGTGTTCTCGTGTGATCCCCAATACAAAATATGTCTCTTGCTGGGATGATCTTCTGGAGGAATTCCTCCTCCGAAATACCAGTTACCTTTGATATCTCTTTGTAATCTAACACTCTTTCGGAAAGATCGAGATTTCTAGCTCTTATCATGAATTTCAATAAAATTTCTTCATCAATCTTAATTCCAAAGGATTTTTCTAGATAAGAAACTACCTTTGGGAATGTTGTTTGATAACTAGATGGAGATCTCTTTGTGAACCAAGCCCACCTTTCCTGACCACTACCCTCATCCAATACCTTTATCTCCATCGGCTTAAAGCCCTTCTCCGTAACCTTGTATACCATGAATACCGTGTTCAGTAATTCTAGTCCTCCGGAGAACACTTCCAGACAAGGACCTGCATTTCCTCCTCCTTCCCAAAAGTCCTCTATTATTGTTATCTCTTCCTCAGGTATCCCCATACCCTCTATTACCCAGTCAAGGATAGGTTCATACAGCTCGTTTGGATTGTATTCCCTCCCAAAGTAATGCCTCCCTATCATCACAAAACCTGTGTAGTGTCTTCCCGTTATCCCAACGTTCTCAATGTCGTTGAATCTTATGGAGAATTGGGGGACTATTAAAGGGTTCTTTGGTGGAGGAACCTCCCCAGAAACAACATGCGGCTGGAAGTCGTATATGCTTGCTTGAACAAAGAATACGTCATCCCTCCACCTTGGAATGACAGGATATCTCTTTATAGCATGATATCCTCTCTTTTCCATGAATTCCTTGAACTTCTCCCAAGCTTCAATGTAATCAAATTCTCTCTTTGCAATTCTTCTTTTCAAAAAAGAGTATTCCTCTTCACAATCTCCACAAATTTCCCTCTCCTCAACCGTCCAGAATTTCTTACCACACTTTGAACAAGTCTTCCTTTCAAAACCTCTTTCCTTCAACAACTCAATTGGATACAT
>CAZUOK010000023.1:0-9324 GCA_964622145.1 Candidatus Woesearchaeota archaeon
GTATGGAAGAGGAACCAAAAAAACTGACCGATTTTTTGGATAAAAAGGATGCTGAGCTTGTCAAGACCTACTCAAAGCTTATCTTGACGGAGTTTGGAAAGTACATAAAGACAATAGCCATCGTTGGGTCAAGGAAGACTGGAGTTGGGAAGGAACCAAGCTCAGATCTTGATGTGATAGTCATTGTGGACGATACGGATGTCGAGAGGATGACGAGAGAGGAGGTGAAGGAAAGGCTTCTCCTGAGGCTTGTCGATTTTGCTGTAAAGGCAGAGCAGATGGTCTACGGAGAGTGGAAGAAAAAGATACACGTAAATCCCTACCTTTTGACAGAATGGTGGAAGTCAATAATAGATATGAATCCAATAATATACACAATGCTTGAGACAGGATTTCCCATCGTTGATAGGGGATTCTTCCTCCCCCTAAAGATCCTATTGAAGAGGGGAGATTTGTTGCCATCCAGATACGCAATAGACAACTTCTTGAAGGCATCTTCAGAGCTTATAAAAAAGACGAAAAAAGACTTTGGAGAAGTGTTAGTGTATCAATTATACTGGGCTGTAAACTTTGCAGTCCATTCTCTAATAATGGAACTGGGTTACAAACCTCCTGTTCCAAAGAGAATGGCAGAAGTTGCTGAAGAAGTCCTTGTGAAGAAGCATGGACTCCTAAAACCAAATCATATAGAGACTATAAGGAAGATAATTGAGCTTTGGAAGGACATTGAGCATGGGAAGAGGAAGGTTGTCACTGGAAGAGATATAGATGAGCTCATAACAGAGGCTGAGGAGCTTTTGAATAGAATAGAAAATACAATTAGTGAAATAAGGAAGAAAAAAGGTGTGGAGTTGAAATGGAGGGTTGAGAAAGAGGAGGAAGAATACAAGGTTGAAAGGCCTGGGATAGTGGAAGATATCTTAAAGAAGGAAAAGAAAAAAGAAGAACTCCCGGAGGAGTTGGAGAAGCTGGGGGTGAGGTAGATGAAGGGGATAGTGCTCAGCTACAGGAGGGGTAGACATACTCAAAATCCTAAACAGGTTATAATTAGGGTTGAGGGTGTTGAGAGCAAGGAAGAGGCTATGAAACTTGTAGGGAAAAAAGTTATATGGAGATCTAAGAGTGGAAAAGAAATTGTTGGTGTGATAACAGCACCCCATGGAAGTAAAGGGAAAGTTAGAGCAAGATTTGAGAAAGGATTGCCAGGTCAAGCCCTTGGGACGGAAGTAGAGATAGTATGAGAGTATTCCTAAAGACCATACCAGGAGTTGAGGAAATAGCTCTGCTAGATATCAAAGAGATTATTAAAAAGGAAGGGAAGATTCTTGATAGGGGTTTGCTTGAGGTAGATGTGGAAGATTACAAGGAAGTTGTGAGGCTAAATTATTTTGGAAGGAGTTTTACAAGAGTTCTTCTCCTCCTTTCGGAATTTGAGGTAAAGAACTTGGAGGATATCTATAAGAACATGCTGGACATCCCTTTCGAGGAATTCCTTAGTAAAGGGCTAACCTTCGCCATAAGGGGAGAAAGAAGTGGGGAGCATGAATTCACAAGTGTGGATATTGGAAAGCCTGCAGGACAGGCAGTTATAGACAGGATAATGCAAAAGAAGGGATACAGACAGGAGGTTGACTTGGACAATCCAGACGTAATAATAAGGGTTATTGTTAAGGATGAAAAATGCTATGTTTGTTTGGATACAACGGGAGATCAGAGCCTTCACAGAAGGGGGTACAGAGTCTGGAAACATCCAAGCCCATTGAATCCTATAATAGCATATGCAATGATTAGATGGTCGGGGTGGAATCCTGATGAAGAAAACCTTCTGGATCCGTTTTGTGGGGGAGGTACGATACCAATAGAAGCTGCACTTTGGGCTTTGAACATTCCTCCAGGAAAATTTAGAAAAAACAAGTTTTCTTTTGTCAAGCTTCCCTTCTTCAATAAAGAATGGTTTGAAGAATTCGAATCAGAGGCCTTAGATAGGGATTTGGAGATATACTGTACGGATAAGTCCCTTACCTGTGTTAGAGGAGCTGAGACAAATGCCAGGTATGCTGGAGTCCTAGGAAAAATAAAATTCTCAAGGTACGACCTAGAGTGGATAGATGTAAAGTTCAGGGAGGAGAAATCCATAGATAAGGTTGTAACAGATCCTCCTTACGGTATCAGGTGGAAGGAGAGGGATCTTGAAAGGATTTACAGGGACTTCTTCTGGCAAATGGACTTCCTTTTGAAGGACTCTGGGAGGATTGTGATGATAACAATGAAGAGGAAATTCGTTGAAAAGTATTGTGAGAGGTATGGATTTGAAATCAAAAGAGAATTCCATGTTCTCCACGGGGAATTCTACTCCCCCATCTTCGTAATAGAGAGGTGATTGGGATGATATTCAGAAAGGCTGGGAGGGAAGAAAGGGAATTGCTTGAAAGGTTTTTGAAGGAAAATTTTGAAGATGTTAAAATAGAGGGGGAAATTTATGCTCTTGAAGGGGAAAGGATAGAACTTTTTGCTGTCTCTGAGGGTGTTTTGAAGATCCTTGAAAGGATGCCAAAGCATCCCTTTTGCGTTGGATTCTATCTTGGGGAGGTAAAAAGAGGGAGGTTTTTTCCAAGTCTCCAACTGATTGTAAATTATGGAAAATTTGGGAAGAGGAAGGTGTTTGTCAGGGAAAAGGGAGAAATACTTTTCACAATGGGGAGAGATGTTCTGGAGGAAAGTGTTTTGAGAGAGGAAGGAGATATAAGAGAAGGAGATGTTGTATTTATCCTGAATGAGAAGAGGGAATGCTTGGGTATGGGGAGGAGGGAAGGGAATATTTATAAGAACATTTTGGATGTAGGTTGGTACATAAGACATGGTGAGTGATATGGAGTGCATCTTCTGTAAAATCATTAGGAATGAGGTCCAAAGCTACAAGATTTATGAGGATGAGAAGGTCCTTGTGGTCTTGGATATCCTTCCCGCCTCAAGGGGGCAGATGATAGTAATACCAAAGGAACACAAGGAGAACTTCCACGAACTCGATGAGGAAACCATTTCAAAGATGTTCTCAATAACCAGATTGTTGTCAAGGATTCTTTTGGAGGAGCTTGGAGCAAAAGGGGTCCATATAGTTGTTAACAACGGAGAAATAGCTGGGCAAACACAACCCCACATAGTTGTGAACATAATACCAAGATATGGAAATGAGAAGGTATTTGTTGCCTGGCAAAAGGAGCAAGTAAGCCCAGAGTTTCTAGAAAGTGTTCAGAAAGAGATAACAAGACATCTATTCGTTGAGAGGAAGGAAGAAAGGAAAGAAGAGAAAAATGAGGAGGAAGAATTACTAAGGATTGTCTACCTTTCTGATGTTGTGAAGAAAAGAAGCAAGTAGTTATTTCCTCGTCCACTTTAACTTCTTTGGATCCTTGTGGTACTCCAGCATAAACTTCTCACACTTCCTTGAACAAAACCAAAGGATTTTCCCATCTTTCTTCACGAACATTATCCCTGTCCCGGGTGGTATCTCCTTGTTACAAAAGCTGCACTTTGGCATCTATCATCTCCTCCTTGTTGATAGGGGAGCAGCCTCTATCTCGGGAGCTCTCAGCATCAATATATCCCCAACCCTTACGGGCCCCATTACATTCCTCCTTATTATCTTTCCTTTGTCAGGACCTTCAAGGATCTTTGCCCTAACTTGTGTTGCCTCACCCCTAACTCCAGTCCTCCCAATAATCTCAACTACCATAGCAGGTACTGCTTCCACTTCCCCCTCTTTTACCTTCAAACCTTCCCTTATCTCCCTTAATCTCCTGTGTCCTCCCCTCTTACTCCCCATAAGTTATCACTTTCTAAGTTCCTCAATCCTGTTTATTATTTCAGCAAGCAAGTCCCTTCCTTCTCCAGGATCTATTACACAAGCACTTGCAGCTGGTCTCCTTATCCCGGCAGCAGCCCCAAGTCTCTCTTTTGATGGGACAAACACATAGGGTATTCCTCTCTCTTTGCAAAGAGGTGGGAGGTGCATGACTATTTCTGGGGGGTCAACATCCTCAGCTATCACAACCAACTTTGCCTGTCCCCTCTCAGCAGCCTTTGTTGTTTCGTTTGTTCCCTTCTTTATCTTTCCAGTCTCCCTAGCTATCTCCATCAGTTTGTAAACCTTCTCTGCGAGGTCTTCGGGGACTTCAAAGTCCACATAAGGTGGTTTCGTCATCCTCCTCACCCCCTCATTCGACATCCCTTTTTGTTATAAAGGTTTCCTGGCAGATGTTTTTATAACTTTTTCCCAAGAAGTTCCGCGTATGGATATGATAGAGGATACCCTTGTAATCATAAAACCAGATGCTGTGAAGAGGGGGATTGTGGGGGACATAATAAAGAGGTTTGAAAGGGCTGGATTGAAGATAGTTGGGATGAAGATGCTGAAGTTTGACAAGGAACTTGCAGAAAAATTCTACGAATTCAGTGAGGAATGGTATCTAAAGGTTGGTCAAAATTTACTGAAAAAGGCTGAGGAGCTGGGAATAGACATTGAAAAGAGGTATGGAACAAGGGATCCCAAAGAAATAGGGAAGATTGTCAGAAATTTGATAATAGAGTACATAACTTCTGGTCCTGTTGTGGCAATGGTATTAGAAGGTATAAACGCAACAAAGATTGTAAGAAAGCTCGTTGGACCAACGGATCCTAGGGATGCACCACCTGGGACGATAAGGGGAGACTTTTCCCATACAAATAGGGACTACGCAAACCTGAAGATGATAGCTGTTAGAAATGTTGTCCACGCATCGGAGGACCCTGAAAGCGCAAGGAAAGAAATAGGATTAATATTCTCCGAGGATGAGATATATAGATATAGGAGAAACATTGAAGAAGTCATTTATTGAGCTTTTTCTCAACTATTCCCTTTATCTCCCTAAACACTTCCTCAATACTTCTCTCTCCATTCACAACATATATTTCCTCCCTTTCTTTGTACTCCTCAATTAGATCAAGAAAATTCTTTCTAACCTTCCTCAAAACATCCTCTTTTTCATATATCTTCTTACATTCCCCTCCCATTCTCTTCAGAGAAGTCTCGGGGGAGATGTCTATGTATATTGAAAAATCAGGAAGGAGTTCCACCTTGTTTATCTCTTCCAAGAAGTCTCTTGAATGCCCTTCCAATAGATGGTACGCGATTGTGTCGAGATAATATCTCTCACAAATCACAATAAACCCTTTCTCCAGTGCAGGTCTTATCACTTTCTCTGTGTGGTGTATCCTGTCAGCCACAAACAAGTACACAAGAGCCTTTCTTGGAAATGTTATTTCCCCCCTTATAATTCTTTTAATAATCTTTCCTATCTCTAAATTTGATGGCTCTTCTGTAGTTAAAACTTTATATCCCTTTGATTCAAGCCACTTCTTTAGAAGCATCTTCTGCGTTGTCTTTCCGGATGCGGATATCCCGTAAAGTACTATGAACATTCCATCACCTCCAGGTATCTAGCAAGCCTTCTCATCGCCTCAACCTTTTCCCTCTTCCCAATCCTAAGATCCTGAATCACATCCTCCAATATCCTTATACTCTTATCATAAACCTTCTTCTTAACAAAGAATGGGAATCCATCCTTCCCACCGTGAGCAAAGGAGAAGAGGAGGGGATCCTCAAAGGATACAGGATTCCCGTATATTAAATAAGATATCAGGGAGAGAGCTCTTATTGTCTCAGGACCTACCCCTCTTATCATTATTAGTTCTCTGAAATCTTTTGGATTGACCCTTTGTATCAACTCCAACTTCTTCTTTATAGATCTAGGTATTTCTACAAAGTGTTCTTTTGGAAGGACAATTTCTCCAAAGAGTGTTTTTTGACCTTTGATCATTTCCCTTATCCCTTTCAATTCTCTGTCAACTCTCTCCGGATTCTCAAATGAAAGGTCATATATACTTTTCCTATTCTCCCTGCTCTTCCTGGAAGTTAGATCAAGCACCCAATCCTCCCTTTTCATCCCAATGATATTTGAGTGAGGTTCCTCAAAGAAGTCTGTTAGATGTAAGGAACACCAGTGGTATCTCCTTGCATATCCTGATTTCTCATTCATCCCCTGCTGGACAACCGTCCAATTTCCCTTGTAATCAGAGATAAAAAAGTGGATGTAGAGCTTGTACCCATCTTGTAATAGGACATTATCCACCTTTGCAACCGTCCTGCTTACGTCTATCAGATCTTCCCTCCCCTCCTCTTTCATCTCTTCTGGAGTCTTTATAGCATCCTTCCCCTTCCCACCAAAGACCTTGATCTCCTCAAATCCTTCTAATCCTCTCTTCAATGCGTAAAGGGTTGCGGTTGTACTCCCCGAACTATGCCAGTCAAAGCCAAGGACATTTGAAAAGGCTTGAAACCAGATTGGATCTGAGAGGAGTTCCAAGAATTTCTTTGTACCAAACTCCATCAGAATAATCTCCGTAATTTCCCTCGATAATTTGACCATTCTCTTAAACAACCAAGGAGGAATCTTCCCCCTATGAAGGGGGAGCAATATCTTCCTCATTGTTTTTTACTATGCAGGACACCTTCTTTAACCTTTTTGCCCACTCTCATCTTTTAAAGATTTTATCTTCCCTTTGACAAGCTCAAAGAACCTGTCTCTTACCGGCTTGTAAATCCTCTCAAAAAATTCCCTTTGATCAAGAAGGATTTCCTTTGGGAACTTCCTCAAGTAATCCAACGCAAATTTCCAGGCGACCTCAAAAGGAATAACCTTTTCTATTTTTTGCTTTATCTGTCTATCAAAGTCCTCTGGGAGTTGTTCTCTGTCTCCTATGATGAACCAGCCCCTATCAGATAGGAATGCAATTTCATCCCCAACCTTCTCCTTCTTCGCCTCAATCCTTATTCCCCTTTTACTAACCCCATACTTTGGCTTGTAGTACTTCGCCCAGGCATAGAATATAGCCCTGTTTAATCCAAAGGACTTTGCCTTCTCCAAATCTCCCTTTAGAATATAATACCTCGCTGCCTGCAAGAGTGCCATGACCTGGAACCTTCCAGGACCTCCTACAACCTCCCTCTCCACCCCAACTGTTGTCCTTCTAACAAAGAAATTCTTCAAGTATCCTCCAACTTCCCTAATAGCAATCTCCGCCAACCTATCCCCCTCCCCTTCTTCGTATTCCCTCCAATTTCTGTTGTGCCTGAATTTCTCAGGATTCGCCCAATCTATCGAAAATTTCTCAAGTTCATCAGGTTTAAAACATACACAAACAAGATCTAGCTCTCTGTGGAAAGATAAAGGTATTGTGAATACTCTTTGTATGTCAATCTTGTTCTCAACCTTAAAACCCCTCTCACCCCTTGCCTTTTCCGATATTCTCTTTATTTCATCCTTTCTTTTCTCTATAATATACTCTACGATAGAGTAAGATATGTCTAAGGGATGGTATTTCTTCCTAATCTCTTCGGAGAAGCACCTCTCATGGATGTGAATGTGGAGACCCCTCCCAGACCACTTTAGAAAAATCCCCTTCTCTATCCCGTATTTCATTATCTCTTCAACAAGGATCCTCCCACCCTCTATTATTAGATCAAAATCTTCAAGATTTCCATCTATATCTATTACAGGGCTTGAAAAGATTATGTTCTTAGGGTCCTTAACACCCCCCTCACTTATCTCTTTGTAGATATTTATGCTGGCATAGAACGTCCTTGGATGGAACTTCTGGAAGATCAAAAGAAATCTCCTAAAGTCCTTTGGATCAGAAACCTTCAGTGGACTATTCCTAAAATGCCTTATGAAGACCCTCTTCCTTCCAACCTTCCCCTCAACAGCAATCCATTTTCCAATAGAGTACTCGTACATCTCCAAAAGAACGTCCTCTCTAGAGTAGTGTTTCAACACGTCCATCACGTAAGATATGTTTAAAAGGATTTGTAAGTCTTTCCAATCGTGGTCTACGAATATTGTCTAGATCCCCACAAGCTGGAAAGTGGGAGAAAGGTCAGGTTTTGTGGGAAGGTGGAGAATATTGACAGGATATCTGGTGTTTTTCTCCTCAACAATGGGATAACAAAAGTCTCTTGCATACCATCAGACAAGGAAATCGTTAGAGGGGTAAGGGTTGGGGACATTGTTAGGGTATTTGGAAAGGTCATGAAGATAACTGAGGAATCGGAGATAGAAGTTCATTTCTTGCAGAAGCTAAGGATGGATTTGAGGATTTACAACAAGGTTGTTGAGGAGTTCTTGAGGTAGTTCCACACGATGCATAGGAAAAGATCAAAGCATTTTTTAATAAAGGGTTATTCTGTAGGTCACATGGTAAGGCTAACTCTCCCAGAGCCAAAGCTTTTTAGGACTGGAATAGAAGCGCTTTCAAAACTAATAACAGATGCACAGTTTATAATATCTCCCGAGGAAGGTATGAAGCTTATAGCAATGGATCCTAGCAATATAGCGATGGTAATTTGGAAGATCCTTCCAAGTGCATTCTCAGAATTTGATGTCCCAGAAGAGACAAAGATTGGTGTCAACATGTCCCAAATAAACCCAATAGTAAAGAGGATAAAGGCAAGAGATGTTGTAACCTTTGAGATAGAGGAGAACATTATGAAGATAATAATCACTGGAGCTTTCAAGAGGACCTTTACAATACCCTTGCTGGAGCTTGGGGAAAGGGAATATCCTGAGCCAGAGCTTGAATTCAAGGTAAAGGCTGAGATAGATGCAGATGTCATTGCAGAGACTGTTAAGGATGCAAAAATAATTGCAGATGCTTTGAAGATAACCGCAGAAGAGGATAAGATTACAATGCTTGCTGAGGGGGAGCTTTCAAAGGCGATAATTGAGCTAACTAGGGAAAGTCCAGCCCTTGTAAGCTTAGAGGTACAGGAACCCTCAAAGGCTAGCTATTCGATAGACTATTTGGAGAAGATAGTGAGGACAAGCAAGGTTTCGGACATCCTAACCCTTCAATTCGCAACGGATTACCCAGCAAGGTTTGACTTCAAGGCACTCGAAAGGATGGAGTTAACCTTCATACTCGCACCAAGGTTAGAGTAATCCAAAGATACCAACAAATAGGAAAACAAAGACAGAAGCCATCGCCATCTTTATCCCAAACTTCACCGCATTTTCTCTTGATATTATTCCAAGTAAGATTCCTAGAAAGAAGAGCAAAAAGACGGAAAATGCTATTGAGATCTCAAGGGCAACTTTGAAGTCAAGCATCCCGAAATAAGAAAGGATTATTGGAAGAATATTTATTATTGAAAAAGTTAGGGGAGCTGCACCGTCCACCATACCCGCAGCAACAGAGACCATCATCATTGCCCTCTCTATCCTGGTGTTCCTG
>CAZUOK010000024.1:0-9267 GCA_964622145.1 Candidatus Woesearchaeota archaeon
ATATATTTAAGTGTAAGGTAGAGATCTTGGAGGAATCGGAGGTAAGCAATGAAAAGGCGAGAAGGGCCTTACCTGGAAGGCCAGCCATCCTTGTGGAATTCGAGTAGTTTTTAAATTCTTCCTTCCTTCTTCAAACCATGGTGAGATACCTCCTTCCAGTTCTTCTTATTCTCCTAGCCATTTTTCTTTTAGAAAGGCATCCTCCAAGTGAGGAGTGCAATCCCTCTCAGAACTTCAAGGAATACCTTGAATATAAGAATGGAACAATCCTAGTACACTTTGTAACAAATTGTTGTGGGATAGAGGTCGATGTAAAAAAAGAAAGGGGGAAGTATGTTCTAATGGAAAGAAGGGTTGGGAAGCTCTGCAAGTGCTTTTGTCATAAAACAATCGAGATAAAGAATGCGGAGAAGCTTCCTGTTGAGATCTTTTCTTATGATGGAAGGAAGAGGGAGTTGAAGTATCTTGGCTTTTGCGGTTGGTCAACTTACGGTAAGTGTGAGACGGACTTTGACTGTGTTGTTGATGGATGCTCCGGGCAGGTCTGCAGATCAAAGTACGAGAAACCAATCCTGACGACCTGTGAGTGGAGGGAGTGTTACGACAAGAGACTCTACAAAGCCTCCTGTAGGTGTATTGGAGGGAAATGTCAGTGGGTTGAGTAGGATGTGGCAGGAATATTTTCCATATGATCCAAGACCATACCAGAGGGAAGTGATGGAGGGTATTGAGAATTCTAGAAGCAAATTTATCCTTTTACAGGCTCCAACAGGATTTGGAAAGACAATTTGTGTGCTTTCTTCAATCCTCGGATCGAAAAGGAGGATATTTTGGGTTGTGAGGACAGGAAATGAGACAGATAGACCAATAGAAGAATTGGAGAAGATATTTGAAAGGGGACATAACTTCAAGGGAATCTCCCTTAGGGGGAAGAAGGACATGTGCTTGCTTGCCGAAAAATTCAATGCAAAGGATAATGAAAGCGTTCAGGAGCTTTGCAGGAGATGGAAGAAGAATTGCGTTTACTACAAAAGATTAAAAAGATTTAGCTTTTTCCTTGAAAGACCAATAAAATTCTCCGAGATAAGGAAGATCTGTAAGGAGAACATGGTTTGCCCATACTACCTTCAAATGGAACTCTTGGAAGATGCGGATGTAATTTCTCTAAACTACAACTATGTCTTCACACCACTATCAAAGATGTTCCTGAAGGAATTCCAAGGATCCATCCTGGTCGTTGATGAGGCCCACAATCTCTACGATTACATCATAACCAGCTACAGCGATAGGGTGACGGAGAGAAGCTTTGAGAACGCTGTTCAGGAATTGAGGAAGATTGGAGGGCCTGGGGGGATAATAGAAAGAATTTTGGGAATATCAAGGAAATTGAAGCAACTTTCCAAGAGGGAAAGAATAATAAGTGAGGAAATCCTTGAGTATTTGGACCCCGAATTCCTGGAGGAGATAGAGTATTATGCGGAGAAATATCTGGATTATCTCGTAAAGATTGGGAAGGCTCCAAGATCCTCTCTAAACCACCTCAGGAGATTCTTCGAGACCATTGTCTCAAATATTGGGAAACCTGGGAAATACCTCTTCCTGTTCGAAGAAAAGGGTAGGTGGGTCCTTGAATACAAGGACTTTGATGTTAGGGAGAAATTGGAAGAAATATTTGGGAGATTTGAGAGGATTATCTTAATGTCTGGGACACTGGAGCCAGTAAAAGTTACAACGGAGATGCTTGGGATAAAAGAGTACACTTACATAAAGGTTCCAGACTTTGTCGATAAAAACAAAGTAATTTCTCTCTTTCTAAACGACGTCACGACGAGGGGAGAGGAAGTTGAAGAGAGGTTTGTTGGGAGGTATGAAAGATCAATAAGAATATTTCTTGAAGCGCCCTTCAATGTTGGAGTGTACTTTCCAAGTTATAAGGTGATGGAGATATTTAAAGAGACCATAAGGGAGGCTTGTAGGGAAGTTGGTAAGAAGGTCTACTTTGAAAGGGAAGATATGACAGGACATGAGGCATCAGAGATTGTCAAGAAAATGGGGGAAGAGAACTCTGTGCTGGTTGGGATATGTGGGGGGAGGTTCTCGGAGGGCGTGGATTTCCCAGGAAAGGTTATGGAAGGTGTCTACATAGTTGGGATTCCCTTTGAAAGACCAAGCCTAATCCTAAGAAAGAAGATGGAATATTTCAGAAAGATCTATGGAAGAAGGGCGAGATACTACGGTTACATTGTTCCAGCCATAAGGAAGATCTCCCAAACAGCCGGTAGGATAATAAGGTCAAAAGAAGATAGGGGATTCTTTGTTTTTGGAGATTTTCGCCTTGTAAGAAACAGGATTTATTACAATCTGTTGCCAGAATATCTTAAACAAAATGCTTTTGTTGACAGGAGCTCAGAGATAAAGAAATACATAGAAAGATTCTGTAAAATCACCTAGTTATCTGGTAACTCTTTATCCTTTCATATATTTCCCTTCCCCTTCCTTCCTCAAAGTGTTTCCTTATCGGAGATATTATGCTATCAAGAGCTTCTGCCAAGGAATTTTTTAGATCCAAGGGATGGATTTTTCCCTCATCGTAGTCCTTAACCAAATCCTTAAAGTCTTCGTAAACATTCTCTTTTATCTCCATTTTTCCGTAGATCCTGAAGACAATCTCCCTTACATAAGTTAGGATTGGATTTTCGAATGGTATCCCATCTATCTCTATCCTTGACTTTGGGGGGCAAAAGGCCCTTCTTATCTTCCTAAATATTTCCTCCCTAGAGTCATGAATATATATGCTTGTCTCCGGCTTTGACTTCGACATCTTCAGTGTTATTCCAAGACTTATCTTTCTATCCTCATCGTATTCCACTATCTTTTCTGGTTTTCCTAATCCAGGAAGTAGTTTGTGATGCACAGCTACAGGGACACCATCAACTCCTCCTGTATAGTTGAAGAGCTTTGGGATGGGTATTCCTTGGTATTTGGATTCTGCAATTTCCCTTGCAAGCATATTTACCTTCCTTTGGTCAATCCCCAACTGACAAATGTCTACGTTCAATTGGAATATGTCAGCACACTGCATTGAAGGATAGAAGAAGAAGGCTGTTGGTTGAGAATCTCCAGCTATCCTCCCAGCTATTGTCAAGGCCCTTTTTGTCCTCCTAAGAGTATGACTCTTTGCTATTATGATTACCTTCCTCCAGTATTCCGGATCATCGAAGAAATCCTTGTGCCAGATGAATTCAACCTTGCTCTCATCCACCCCAAACAACTCAAATGCCTTCTTCCAAACCTCAATAAAATATCTCCCAACCTCCCTTATCTTTTCAATATCTCCTCCCATCTTGTTGTTTATCCAAGCGAAAGAATCCGCTATAAGTATCTTGAACCTTACTCCAACCTTCTGCATCTCCTTTATTAAAAGAGGTCTGTAAACCGCAAATGGTAGGTGTGCAAAGCCTGATGGTTCGAATCCATCATACGCTGTTATCCTTTCTTTTGTCTCGAAAAGTGTTTTTAGGTCTTCCTCAGTTATTATCTCTGCAGCCCAACTCTTTATCATCGAAACCTTTTCCTCAGGGTCCATACCACTCTCCTCTTCTTCTTCTTTAAAAAAGTATCCTGATCTTTGGTCCTTCCTTCGTATCGTATATCTGCACACCGATCTCTCTCAGCTTTTCCCTTATTTTATCACTTATTTCATAAATCCTCTTCTCTCTCAATTCCTCCCTCGTCTCCACAAGGATCTCTAATATCTCTTTTGCAATTTTCTTCAATTTCTCTTCCTTTATCCTCTCCGTTTCCAGTTCTATCCCAAGGATCCTCCCAAACTCAACCATTTTCTCATATATCTTCTCCAAGATTTCCGGATCTGAATTGAAGAGATGCTTTGAATAGAAGGCATCTCTCAGTTCAAACATGGATGCTAGAGCTTCATTTGTCTTAAAATCGTTGTCCATTGCATCCTCAAATGATTTTACAAACCTTTCATAGTATTCTTTTGCTTCCCTACCACTTCCTCCCTTCTCAATTGCTTCTTTAAGATCCTGCATGAATGTCACAA
The DNA here is from genome assembly GCA_964622145.1 of Candidatus Woesearchaeota archaeon. Lineage (GTDB taxonomy): Archaea > Nanobdellota > Nanobdellia > CAYMVK01 > CAYYFB01 > CAZUOK01. Next base: position 4,064 of record CAZUOK010000024.1, read on the forward strand.
GGCTTTCATACCCTTTCCTAGCCTGTTCGAGGGAATCTTCTGAGAACTCAACCTGTCTTCTATAATGGGTGCTTGCAACCCAGAATCTGTAGGTATCCTTTCCCCATTCTTTTATGGCATCCTTTAAGTAGACAAAGTTTCCCTTACTTTTGCTCATCTTTTCTCCCCCAATTGTTACAAATGCTACGTGGATCCAGTACCTTGCCATCCCTTTTCCAAATGCTGCAAATGCTTGGGCCCTTTCATTTGAATGGTGGGGGAACTTGTGATCTTCTCCCCCTCCGTGGATGTCAAACTCTTCCCCAAGATACTTCACACCCATCACAGTACACTCTATGTGCCATCCAGGATACCCCATCCCCCAAGGGCTTGGCCATTGTAATATATGCTTTGGGTCTGCCCTCTTCCAAAGGGCAAAATCTAGAGGACTCTTTTTCTCTTTTGCAATCTCTTCTGGAATTCTTTCAGTTCTTTTAAGCTCCTCAAAGTCTATGTCAACGAACTCTGGATAAGGATAGTACTTCCTATACTTTTCCACATCAAAGTACACTGTTCCATTAACAACATATGCAAATCCATTATCCAATATCATCTTCACTACCTCTATTATCTCTGGGATATGGGCTGATGCTCTTGGCATGAGGTCTGGAAGCTCTATTCCCAGATTCTTAAAGTCTTCAATCCAAGCAAGTGTTATCTTCTCCGCAAGTACCATTGGTTCCATATTCTTCTCAAGAGCTCTCTTTACTATCTTGTCCTCCCCAAAATCCCTGTCCGATGTCATATGTCCAACATCTGTTATGTTCATTATGTGATACACGTTATAACCCCTATATCTAAACCATTTCTTTATTATGTCCCAGAAGGAATACGTTCTTCCATGCCCGATGTGTGCGTAGTCGTAGACTGTTGGTCCACAGGTGTACATCTTTACCTTTCCCTCCTCTACTGGAACAAACTCCTCTATTTTTCTTGTTAGGCTATTGTAGAACCTTATCCCCATACCATCACCTCCAGAAATCCTTTCTCGATTAATTTGAGAAGAATTGTAAAAGGTTTAGTGACAAACAAAACCACCTACCACTTTGCCTTAAAACTTGGTACTATTAATAAAGGTTTCGTCTACACATCCCTACTTTCTACAATCTCCCAAAGTATTTTTTTCAACTTGTTTATGTATTCTAGACTTTTGTTGTAATAAAGGTCAAAATATTGTTTTGGAATCTTTTCATCATAAAAATTCTCATGTAATTTTTCCATAACATGGAAATCAAAGAATAAGGAAGGGTCTTTTAATTCTTTTGCGAGCTCCATAACGAAATCCCAAAATTGCTTGTGACTCCTTATTTTAAACCCCTTAATGCTAGCAATAGCTTTTAATAGTTGTGTTACCGCACCCCACAACATTTCAGATGCTTTCCTAAACTCTCCTTTTGAAATGAAGAAGTCTGCATTAGAAAGATATTTTTCAGACTGTTTGAAGTAGGGGTTTTTTCTCAAAGAATTCATATTCAACAACCTTTCCAGTCTCATCAATTGCAATCTTAACATATTCTTCCAAAAGAATCGAAACTTTAAATTCTAAATACCACTTCTTAGATTTTTCATCGTACTTTACACTGATTAGCTTGTGGAAGTAGTAGCCAGCCTTTTCCTCCAAGAATCTTATTGCAATATCTATAACCTCTTCAGTTGTTAGTTTCTTGTCATTCATGATCAGATCTTTTTGAATAATCTTTATTAATTTTCTGTAATGAGGAGAAATGACCATCTTTAGTATTCTGATTTCATGTTGATTTTCTAATATCCTTTTCCAATAGCTTTACTTCTTCATCACTAACTTTGAAGTCCTCAAGGAATTTCAACAAAAGATCAACTTATTTTCTGGGGTACTCTTTATTAATCTATCAATAACATCTATAAAGGTTTCTTTATCCCTTTTTAACAGTTTTAGCTTTTTGTAAACTTCATCACTTATCGTTATGGTCTTTATGTTTCATTAATGGAAAATAGTAGTTTATAAAAGTATTCTCTTGGGGAGGATAAAGATCCGTTCTCTCTGAAAGAGTCCAGAAACTCAGGAGAATTATAGAAAGAGAGTATCCATATGGAGAAGGGTCTGAAAGTGTTTCTATAAATGGAATAAGAGAAAGATATGAAAATTTAAATCCAGGAGAACAAACCAATGATTTCTATAAGATAGCAGGGAGGATAATGTCAATAAGAATCCATGGAAAAATAACATTTGTAGATATAGTCGACAGAACTGGAAGAATACAAGTTGTCTTAAGAGAAGACATCTTAGGAGATGGCTATCAGTATTTCATTGAAAACTTTGACAGAGGGGATATAATTGGGGTTTACGGAAGTATCTTCAAAAACAAGGAAAGGAAAACTGAGCATTTTAGCAAAAAATTCAGAATGTTGGCAAAATATCTAAGAGAATTCCCAAAAGAGTGGTTGGGATAAGAGACCCAGAGCTAAGATTCAGAAAAATACTTAGACTTTATCTTCATAAAAAAGCAAGAAGAGTGGTTTATCTTAGAAGAGACATTCATAAAATCAATAAGAAATTTTTTGGATGAGAATGAATTTATAGAAGTAGAAACACCAATAGACCCTTTGAAACTTACTACCATGCATTAGAAAGAAAAGTTTACCCAAGGATTGCACCAGAATTGTATTTAAAAAGGCTTCCGGTTGCGGGATTTGAAAGGGTTTATGAAATTGCAAGGTGTTTTAGGAATGAAGGAATTGATAGAAGGCATAATCCTGAATTTACACAAGTAGAACTCTATGCAGCATACTGGGATTACAAAGATTTGATGAAATTTGTTGAGAGGATGATAAAAACAATTGTAGAAGAAGTAAAAGGAAATTTGGAAGTTGAGTTCAACAATATGACAATAGATTTCTCAGAATTCGAGCACTGGGAGGTTCCAAGAAAAATAAAAGAATTGACATGGATTGATGTAAACCAATTAGATTTTGAAGGATTGAGGGAAGAAGCAGAAAAACTGGGATTGAATGTTTCGGATTGTAACAGTTGGGGAGAAATCGTTGAGAAAATAAGGGATGAAATACTAGAAAAAGGGGTCGAGAAATCAACGTTTATGTACTCTATATCCGAGAGAGGTTAGCCCATTGGCAAATGTATATCAAAAAGATCCTTGGAAATGGATATTCGGAATTAAATAACCCTATACAACAATTTAATAAGGTTTGAAGAACAGGAAAGACTAAGAGAAGAAATGGTAAAACTAGGGAAACTATCAGAGTACCATCCAATGGATAGAGATTATGTGATAGCCCTAGAGTACGGTATGCCACCAGCTGGGAAATCTAAATTCAATAAGAGAGGCAATAATCTTTCCCATGCTTAGAGAGATACCAGAAGAAAAAACAGTTTGTGACATCTTCCCAGAGGTAAAAGATCTCTTTCCATAAATCTACAACAACCCCTCCCTTTTTAGTATTTCTTTTTTGAATTCTTCTCCTAGTGGTGTGTATCCAGAAATTTTTCCATCCTTTCTCACAACCCTGTGACATGGGATCAAGATGATGAAGGGATTGTGCACAAGGGCTTTAATGACTTGAAATAAGCTGTATCCGGTCTTCTTTGAGATCTCAGAATACGTGTAAAGCCTCCTCTCAGAGTTTGCGAGGATGTGGTAAACCTTCCAATACCTATACATCTTTAGGTCTTCATTCTTGAAAAATCTCTGTTCATTTTTCCCGAAAAATCTTTTTATTTCCCTCTCAAGCCTCCTCTCAATCTTTTCGCTCTCAACGATCCTTCCCTTTAGGGAATGGAACCTTGCAATCTTTTCAAGGTGACTCCTAGCCCCTTCCCTTGAATAATGAATTGAATATGCCAGGATTCTTTTCTTATCCACCAAAAAGCTGACGGATAAGGAATATCCAAGAATCCTCAGATTTCTCCACCCCTTTCCTTTACCATTTCAATGAATTCTTCCACCCTGTTTCTCGGTATCTTTCCTCCTCCTGCAAGTTTATGACCTCCTCCAATTCCACCCAGCTTTTCACAAACTTCCCTTAGAAGCTTTCCAACTTCGTACTTCTCATTTCTTGTCCTTGCCTCTACGAATCCCGTCCTCTTGTATTCGTTTATCACTATAGAAAGCTTGTTTGGATTTATGTGTGCCAGGAATCCTGCCAAATAACTTTGTATTGGAAACTCCTCAGATATCCTTAATATTATCATGCTGTCATCCTCATAAACTCTGTACTTCTGAATGTTTGCAATTATCTTGTTCCTAAGCCTTACAGACTCTTCTCTGAATCTCTCAAGCTTTTGAGAATTTGGAGTAGATCCTAGTAGGGCTGTTGGAATGCCCATGTTGTGAGCTTCTATAAGAGAAAGTATTGCTGCCCTTTTTCCTTCTATCCCAAATACCCTTGAGGATGCCACAAATCCCAATGCTTTAAGAAAGAATTCCCTTTCCAGACCGTAAATTCTTTTGGATATCTCGAACAACTCCTCAAAACCCTTCTTGTCCTTGTCTCCTAAGCAGCCTATAGCACCAATCCAGGAACTCTCCTCACCAGTAAAGAACTCTTTGTAGACAAGATAACTTGTACAATTCTCTTCCGAATGAATAAACCCATCAACTTCAGGTTTCTCGTCGTAGGGATGATGATCAACCACAATTACTTCAAAGTCTTTGAGAAATTCATAATTCAGTGTGGATGTTGGTATATCGAGGATGTATATCCTTTCAGGATTCAACTTGTATATCCTTTGGACGAGAAACTTGTGAATTGTTACGTCAAAGTCTGGTGAGAGAAAGTCAACAGGGAATTCATCGCTTTTTATGAGGTAGAGAGTTAGCAGGGCTGCGGAGCATATACCATCGGCATCTCCATGAAAAATGACAAGATTCTTCATTGACATCACTCAAACTCAATTTCCTCCTCCATCTCTTCTCCAGGATCAAGGATAACGCATTCTATTCCCATCTCTTGCACTCTCTCCGAGAAGAGGTCAACATCTGTTCTTATCTCTGGAAAAGTGTCATAGTGCATCGGAACAACAATCTTTGGCTTTAGGATCTCACAAGCCTTTAAGGCATCGTAGATGTCCATGGTGTACGTTCCCCCTATTGGAAGGAGGGCGATATCACACTGGATGTACCTCATCTCTTCGAAGAGGTAAGTATCTCCAGCATGGTATATCCTAATAC